>NZ_CP119409.1:3672500-3767500 GCF_029223885.1 Pararhizobium gei
GAACACCACGCTTGCAGAATTGCCTGCCTATGAGACCGGCTTTCATCAGGCCGCCAATCACATCGCTACGCTTCTCGGTCTGCCTGCCTCCTCCGTCACGGCAGGACTGATCAAGGGCTCGTCCCAGCCTTCGCCGCGCTATAACACCAAGCTCGGCGTCCCTGCCGATCTGATCCGCAACCGGCCCGACATTCGCAGTGCCGAGCGGCAACTCGCGGCGGCAACAGCGGCAATCGGCGTGGCCGAAGCACAGCTCTATCCGAGCCTGACGCTCAGCGGCACGATCGACGGTTCCCGCATCATCGGCAATGCCGCCACCGGCGGGCTGTCGAGCTGGTCGTTTGGCCCCAGTTTCAATGTTCCGATCTTCAATGGCGGCGCTCTCAGAGCCAATGTCGAGATTGCCAGATCTGCGGCACAGCAGCAGTATCTTACCTGGAAGCAGACGGTGCTGAATGGCATTGAAGAAGTCGAAAATGCCCTGATCGCGTTGCGCAAGAACTATGAAACGGTCGCAGCCCTACGCAAGGTCGTCGATTCCTACGAGGAGGCGCTCGGTCTTGCCCGTGAAAGCTATCGTGGCGGCGCGACATCTTTGCTCGACGTTCTCGACGCGGAGCGTTCGCTGGCGACATCGCGCGTCCAGCTTGCCGCCGGCATCCGCAGTCTGGCAGCCAATTACGTCGCATTGAATGTCGCCCTTGGTGGTGGTTCGGCGATCCAAGCCGTCGGACAGTAAAACGCCCGCCGTCAGGCCGTAAGCAATATCGAGCGCGTCCGGTTTCGCCGGGCGCGTTTTTTAATGCCCTGTCGTCAGCATCCTGCCGGCGCTGACGGTAGGGAAACACCAGATAATACGTTTTTTTGTGCCGTGGCGGGTTGGCATCCCAGGTCGAACAAGCCATAAAATAGCAGTGCCTTGCACCGACCCGGCACGAATGGCGTGCTCCGTGCACCGACACCCAGCGAACATCCGGTCGCATCAGCTTCGAAGGATCCGAGCCTATAGAAATCGCGGAATTATTGCTCCTGCTTCTTGTTCTTGCGCCTTTCGCAGGAAGCCTCGCTGCAATCTGTATTCCGTCGAACAACAGCGCAGCCGCCGCCTGGATCTCCGGCGCAACAGCGCTTTTTTGTCTTGCAACGGCGGCGGGCTGCTATCCCATGGTCTCGTCCGGCCAGGTCGTCCGTTTTGACCTGGCATGGCTACCGGAACTGGGCCTGAATTTTACCTTGCGTATGGACGGATTTGCCTGGTTGTTCGCCTGTCTGGTGGCAGCGATCGGTCTTCTGGTCGTGGTGTATGCCCGCTATTACATGTCGGCCAGCGATCCGGTTCCGCGCTTCTTTGCCCTCTTCCTCTCGTTCATGGGCGCCATGCTCGGGGTTGTCCTGTCCGGAAACCTCATTCTTCTGGCGATCTTCTGGGAATTGACCAGCATCATCTCCTTCCTGTTGATCGGCTATTGGCACCACAACAGTCACGCGCGAGACGGCGCCCGCATGGCGCTGACCGTTACGGGAACAGGCGGCCTGTGCATGTTCGTCGGGCTGATGCTGATCGGCCATATCGTCGGCAGCTATGATATGGACGTCGTCCTGTCCTCCGGCAACGCCATCCGCAGTCATCCGCTTTACCTGACGGTGCTCATTCTCATCCTGCTCGGTGCATTGACGAAGAGCGCGCAGTTTCCATTCCATTTCTGGCTGCCGCACGCCATGGCTGCGCCGACACCTGTCTCGGCCTATCTTCACTCAGCAACACTGGTGAAGGCCGGCGTCTTCCTCTTGACACGACTATGGCCCGTCATGGCGGGCACGGACGCGTGGTTTTGGATCGTCGGCCTCGCGGGTCTGAGCACATTGCTGCTAGGCGCTTATTTCGCGATTTTCCAGCAGGATATGAAAGGGTTATTGGCCTATTCGACGATCAGTCATCTCGGCCTTATCACCGTGCTGCTCAGCCTCGGAAGTCCTCTGGCCGCGGTGGCCGCCATCTTCCACACGATGAACCACGCGACCTTCAAGGCATCGTTGTTCATGGCAGCCGGTATTATCGACCACGAGACAGGCACCCGGGACATGCGCAGGCTGAGCGGCCTGTTCAGACACATGCCGTTCACGGCCACGCTTGCCATGGTCGCGAGCGCGTCCATGGCCGGCGTGCCGCTGCTCAACGGGTTCCTGTCGAAGGAGATGTTCTTTGCCGAGGCCATCGAAACGCACAAGTACAACCTGCTCGACACTGTCACGCCCTATGTGGCAACGCTGGCCGGCATATTCTCCGTCACCTACTCTCTGCGCTTCATCTACAGCGTCTTCTTCGGCCCGCAGCCGCATGATTTGCCGAAGATGCCGCACGAGCCGCCGCACTGGATGCGCGCGCCGATAGAGTTTCTGGTTCTTGCCTGCCTCGTTGTGGGGATCGTGCCGTCTCTGACGATCGGCCCCCTGCTCCACACAGCCGTCGAATCGGTGCTGGGAAATGCCACGCCGACCTACAGCCTAGCCGTCTGGCACGGCTGGAACCTGCCTTTGCTGATGAGTCTCGTGGCACTCGTCGGCGGGGTCGGCCTGTTCCTGGCCATGCGGCCTTACCTCGCCACGAGCGTGGAGGGGCCACCGCTGTTCCGGCTTCTCGAAGGACAGCGCATCTTCGAGCGTGTTCTCGTCACCCTCTCCTGGAAATGGGCCCGTTCGATCGAGATACGGGCCGGAACCCGCCGCTTGCAGCCGCAGATGCGCATCCTGATCGCCATTGCATTGGCCGCAGGCGCGACACCGCTGTTTCTACAGGGCTTCCAGCCGGCCGCGATCGTCCCGCGCAACGTCGATCCGGCTTTCGCGCTGATCTGGTTGCTCGGCATGACCTGCGCGATCGGTGCGGCCTATCAGGCAAAGTTTCACCGTCTGGCCGCTCTCGTGCTTCTGGGTGGCGCCGGGCTTGTCACCTGTCTCACATTCGTGTGGCTATCGGCTCCCGATCTTGCCGTCACCCAGCTCCTGGTCGAAATCGTCACAACCGTTCTGATTCTGCTCGGTCTTCGCTGGCTGCCGAAGCGCATCGAGGACCGCGACGATCCGGAGACGATGACGTTGCCTGTCCGTCTTCGTCGTCTGCGAGATCTTATCGTCGCAGTGCTCTGCGGCCTCGGCATGATGTTTGTCTCCTATACCGTGATGACCCGCCAGATGCCGGAAACGATTTCGAGCTATTTCCTGGAAAGAGCCTACAGCGAAGGCGGCGGCACCAATGTGGTCAACGTCATCCTCGTCGATTTCCGCGGCTTCGACACACTTGGGGAAATTGCCGTTCTCTGCATTGTCGCGCTCACGGTGTTCGCGCTTTTGCTGCGCTTCCGCCCGGCGACGGAAAGCCTGGAAACCCCGGTGCAGCAGCGGGTGCAGAATGCTTACGACGATGAACATCCGGACCGGAAAAAGGGCGACAGTGTCGCCGAATATCTGCTCGTACCGGCTGTCATCATGCGCTGGATGTTTCCGGTGATCGGCATGCTGGCGGCCTTCCTTTTTTTCCGGGGCCATGATCTTCCGGGCGGCGGCTTTGCCGCCGGCATCGCCATGTCGATCGGCTTCATCCTGCAATATATGGCGGGCGGAACCCGTTGGGTTGAAGAACGGCTGCGCATCCATCCTCTGCGCTGGATGGCGATCGGCCTGATCATCTCCACCATGACAGGTCTCGGCTCGTGGGTGTTCGGTTATCCTTTCCTGACGTCCCATTCGCAGTATGCATCCTTGCCAATCGTCGGAAAGATACCGCTGGCGACCGCTATCCTGTTCGACCTCGGCGTCTTCTCGCTGGTGCTGGGAGCAACTGTGCTGATCCTCATCGCATTGGCGCACCAGTCGCTGCGCGCACCGCGCGTCCATGCGGCGAGAGCTGCAAAAGCTGCTGCGAAGGAGGCCTTGTAATGGAGCTCGTGCTCTCTGCAGCGATCGGCATTTTGACGACTTCCGGCGTTTGGTTGCTGTTCCGGCCGCGCACCTATCAGGTCGTCATCGGCCTTTCGCTCCTTTCCTATGCCGTGAACCTGTTCATTTTCAGCATGGGTCGCCTGCGGGTGAACGCGCCGCCTGTTCTCGAGGCCGGCGGCGCGGGGGGCCTCCTGACCCATACCGATCCTATCCCCCAGGCGCTCGTCCTGACGGCCATCGTCATCGGTTTCGCCATGACGGCACTGTTCCTCGTGGTGCTGCTCGCTTCGCGCGGCCTGACCGGCACGGACCATGTGGACGGACGGGAGTAATGTTGCAGTGAGCGTCCCGCACCATCTCATTATCCTGCCAATCCTGTTACCGCTGCTCACTGCCGCCGCCTTGATCCCGATCGATGAACGCAACCGGACAGCCAAGGGGGTTTTCGCCTTTGCTTCCACCATGCTGACCTTCCTGATCAGCATCGTCCTCATGCGGGCTGCGGCCATGTCGGGAGAGGGCGAGAGCGGTGTAAGCGTCTATCTTCTCGGCAACTGGCCCGCGCCCTTCGGCATCGTTCTGGTGCTGGACCGGCTTTCCGCCCTGATGCTGGTGCTGACATCGGTTCTGGCGCTCGCGACACAGGTCTTCTCCATGGCGAAATGGCACCGGGCAGGGCATCATTTCCACTCCCTGTTCCAGATGATGATCGCAGGCCTGAACGGTGCTTTCCTGACGGGCGACCTGTTCAATCTGTTCGTCTTCTTCGAGATCATGCTGGCCGCGTCCTACGGCCTGCTGCTGCACGGCTCCGGCGCGATGCGGGTGAAGGCGGGCCTGCATTATATCGCCATCAACCTGGCTGCCTCTTCGCTGTTCCTGATCGGAGTGAGTCTGATCTATGGCGCGACAGGCACGCTGAACATGGCCGACCTTGCCTTGCGCATCGGCACGATCGGCCCGGAAAACCGGATGCTCATGGAAGCCGGTGCCGCCGTTCTGGGTGTGGCTTTTCTCGTCAAGGCGGGCATGTGGCCGCTCGGCTTCTGGCTCCCGGCAACCTATGCCGCCGCAACGCCGCCGGTGGGTGCGATCTTCGGTATTCTGACAAAGGTCGGCGTTTATATCCTCCTGCGTCTATCGATGCTTCTTTTCAGCGCCGACGCCGGGAATTCCGCCGGCTTCGGCCAATCTGTCCTGCTCTACGGTGGCCTGCTGACAATCGGTTTCGGGGCGATCGGCGTTCTTGCCTCCCAGGCGATGGGCCGGCTGGCAGGCTACTGCGTTCTGGTCTCCTCCGGTACGCTGCTTGCAGCGATCGGGCTCGGAAATAGCGCGGTCATCGGTGGCGCCCTGTTCTATCTCGTGACATCGACGCTGACGATCTCAGCATTTTTCCTGCTGATCGAACTGGTGGAGCGTGCCCGCGACGCCGGCGCCGACGTTCTCGCCGTTACCATGGAAGCCTATGGCGATACGGATGAGAACGAGGAGGAAAAGGAAATCGGCGTTGCCGTTCCCGGCACCGTGGCCGTACTCGGCCTTTGTTTCTGCATTTGCGCCATTCTTTTGGCGGGCCTGCCCCCCCTCTCCGGCTTTCTCGCCAAATTCGCAATTCTCCACGGCCTGTTCAATGCCGGCAGTTTTGGCGGCGACACCCCGATCTCGGCATCCGGCTGGACCTACACGGCGCTTCTGATCCTTTCAGGCCTCTCGGCCATGATCGCCTTGAACCGCGTCGGCATCCGGACCTTCTGGACCTCCATAGAGGGGACTGTTCCGCGCGTCTTCCTGATCGAGATCGCTCCCGTCCTGATGCTTCTTGCAGCTTGCCTGTTCCTCACGCTGCATGCAGGGTCCGCCATGCGCTACATGGATGCGACGGCCAAGGCGCTCTCCGAGCCGCAGCACTATATCGGACGGGTGATGTCTGCGCCCCGCTCCGATGCAAGTGGAGGCAACTGAGGCGATGCGATACTGGTTCCCCTATCCTCTTCTGTCCATTTCACTCTTCCTCTTCTGGCTGCTGATCAATCAGTCGCTTTCTCCCGGCCACATCTTTCTCGGCGCAACGCTCGGCATTGCCTATGCCTGGCTCATGGTCAACCTGCGGCCGGAAAAGACCAAGCTGAAAAAGCTTGGGCGGATTTTCACGCTTGCCGGCCATGTGGCGATCGACGTGGTGAAATCGAACCTCGCCGTCATGGGCGTAATCCTGCGCAGCAAGACCCGTCCGCCGCAGTCCGGATTTCTGAGCATCCATATCGGACTCAAGGATGGAAATGCACTGGCGACACTCGCCTGCATTCTGACTGCGACACCCGGAACCGCCTGGGTCGAGTTCGACAGACAAGCGGAAACGCTTCTCATCCACGTGCTCGATCTCGAAAATAGCGACGATTGGATAAGGTTGATCAAGACCCGCTATGAAGCCCCGCTGAAGGAGATATTCGAATGACGGAACTCTTCATCATCTGGTCGATCCTGGCCTCGCAGATCCTGCTCTGCCTTGCCATGGCCTGCGCGGTATTTCGCGTCGCCCGCGGACCCCGCGCACAAGATCGCATCCTTGGCCTCGATGCCTTCTATATCAATGCCATGCTTCTTCTTCTGACCTTCGGAATCCGCACGGCCAATTCCATCTATTTCGAAGCGGCATTGATCATCGCTGTGCTCGGCTTCGTCTCTTCGATCGCCTTTGCGAAATTTCTGATGCGCGGCGAGGTTATCGAATGACCCATCTGACCGATCTCCCTCTCTGGGCCGCGATTCCGGTCTGCATCCTGCTTCTAAGCGGCTCGCTGCTGACATTGATCGGCTCGGCGGGCCTGATGAGGCTGAGCACATTCTACGAGCGCCTGCACGCTCCGACGCTTGGGGCGAGCGCCGGCGTGATCCTCATCAGCGCGGCCTCGATGCTGACATTCGCCGTGTTGCAAAATCGCTGGATCTTCCATGAGGTCCTGATCGTCGTCTTCGTCATCCTGACAACGCCGGTGACGCTCATGCTGCTTGGGCAATCAGCCCTTTACCGCGACCGCATCGAAGAATCGCGAGACGTGCCTGGAAAAGCCGCGGGGGACGAGGTGGACATGACCGCTCTGGATACCTGAGGTTCTACTCCCCCCGGCCACGGAAGCGGCGTTGGTAAGCGGGGTCATAAAGCGCGCTTTCGCGGAAACCTGTGGCTTCCAGGCTGCGTCCGACGAAGATCAGCGCGGTGCGCTCGATCGGTTCTGCCGACACTTTTTCCTGGATGTCGCCGAGCGTTCCCCGCACCACCCGTTCGTCCGGCCAGGAGGCCTTGACGACGATGGCGACGGGGCAGTCGGCGCCATAAAGCGGCGTGAGCTCCTCGACCACCTGAGACAGGGCATGGATCGCCAGATGAATGGCAATCGTCGCCCCCGTTGCGCCGAAGCCGGCCAGGGTCTCGGCGTTCGGCATGGGCGACGCGCGCCCGGAGACACGGGTCAGCACGAGACTTTGCGCAACGGCAGGGATGGTGAGTTCGCGTCCAAGCGCTGCCGCCGCTGCGGCGAAAGCCGGGACGCCCGGCGTCAAGGTATAGTCGAGCCCATGCTTTTCCAGCCGGCGGATTTGCTCGGCCACGGCGCTCCAGACGGACAGGTCGCCGGAGTGAAGCCGCGCCACATCCTGTCCCGCCTTGGCGGCCTCGACATATTCCGCTTCGATCTCATCGAGCGACAGCGGCGCTGTGTCAACGATGCGCGCATTCTCAGGGCAGTATTGCAGCATATCGGGTGAAACGATCGAGCCGGCATAAAGACAGACCGGGCAGCGCGCGATGAGGTCGCGGCCGCGCACGGTGATCAGGTCCGCCGCGCCCGGTCCCGCGCCGATGAAATGAACCGTCATGCTGTTTTCCCCTGTACTGGCATGGTCATGGCTTGATCCAGGACCACTGCGTCACCGGCATGGCCGGACGCCAGCCCGTCATCGCACCGACCGGTGCGGCACGGGCGATATCGATGCGGATCAGCGAACCGCCAAGCCGCGCATGGTGATCTAGCAGCACCGCTTCCATCTGTGTGGTCACAGCATTGGCGACAAGCCGTCCGCCGCTTGCCAGTGCTTCAAGCGCCGCGGTCATCACGCCATCCTCGCTACCGCCGCCACCGATGAAGATCGCGTCCGGGCGGGCCAGACCTGCGAGGGCCTCCGGTGCCATTCCCTGAACGACGCCGAGGCCCGGCACCCCGAAACTCCGCGCATTGCTTCTGATGCGCGCCGCACGGTATGGTACGCCCTCTATCGCTACAGCCCGCATGGCCGGGTCGGCAAGCATCCATTCAATGGCAACCGATCCGGAGCCGGCGCCGATATCCCATAGGAGCTCCCCCCGTCGCGGCGCAAGCGCCGACAAGGTCAGCGCCCGGACCTCCCGCTTGGTGATCTGCCCGTCATGGTCGAAGAGCCTGTCGTCCAGGCCGCTTGCCAGCGCCAGAACGCGTGCATCCTTTTCGGCAACAACCTCAAGCGCGCAGAGGTTTAAGGGATCGACCGTTTGCAAAGAGAAGCCGGATGCCGGATGCGAAGTGACGCGCTCGCGGGCACCGCCCAATGCTTCCAGCACGGTCAGCCGCGACTGACCGAAACCGCTCGCTTCGAGAAGACGGGCAACCTCACCCGGCCCCGTCTCGTCCGACGTCAGCGCCAGAATGCGGCTTCCGGGTTGAAGATGCGGGCGCAGGAGATCGATGGATCGCCCATGCAGCGAAATCGTCACCACATCCTGCAGCGCCCACCCAAGCCGGGACGCCGCCAGGCTGAATGAAGATGGACAGGGCAGAGCCCGCATCTCGGCGGATGCCACATGCCGGGCCAAAGTCACCCCGACGCCGAAGAAAAACGGATCGCCGGAGGCAAGCACCACGACAGACGTTCCGCGACGGGCGACGACCGCCTCCATCGAGCGCTCGAAGGGGTTGAGCCAGGCATGGCGCTCGCCGGCAATGAGCGGACTGGCCAGCTCCAGATGGCGGGCGCCGCCGAAAACCGCCGAGGCAGCGGCGATCAGGCGCTTGGCCTCGTCTCCGAGACCCGCTAAACCATCCTCGCCAAGGCCGATCACCGTCAGCCAGGGCGCTTTGACAACTTCAGGCGAACAATTAGGCATGAGCAAGCACCGTATCTTGATCCTTGGCGGAACCACCGAAGCGCGGCACCTCGCCGGCGCGCTGGCCAGCCGGCGGGATTGCGACCCCACGCTCTCGCTGGCGGGGCGAACGGCGGACCCAATGTCCCAGCCCGTGCCCGTCCGGAGCGGCGGTTTCGGTGGCAGCGACGGTCTTGCCGCATTCTTGAGGCAGGAGCATTTCGACCTGCTGATCGATGCGACCCATCCCTTTGCGACGCGGATTTCGGACAACGCTCTCGTCGCGGCAAAACAGGCCGGCATACCCTGCTTCGCGCTGTGCCGCCCGGCCTGGGAGCCTATGCCCGGAGATCGCTGGACCGGCGTTGCGTCCGTTGCCGAGGCAGTGGCCGTCCTCGGTGACGCCCCCAGACGCGTATTCCTCGCGATCGGCCGGCAGGAGGTTTCCCATTTCCAGAACGCGCCGCAGCACGCCTATATCATCCGCAGCGTCGATGCAGTCGTGCCACCGCTCGCCGTTCCCGATACCTGCTATATTCTTGCGACCGGCCCCTTTGGGGAAGAAGCCGAGAAGCAGCTTCTGACTGCTCACCGGATCGACGTCATTGTCGCCAAGAACAGTGGTGGCAGCGCGACCTATGGCAAGATTGCCGCCGCCCGCAAACTCGGGCTTCCGGTAATCATGGTCGAGCGCCGGCGACCGGCTGGGATCCGTACCGTTCAGACTGTCGATGAGGCGCTTGACCTTCTCGATCACATCGTCTCCCCGGACATGAAGCGGGGCGTATAGACCAGGTCGGGCCTGCCCGGACGTGTCACAATTTTCGTTTCGGGCGAGCCGATGATGACGCAGGTCGCCATATCCGCATTCTCCGCTGCTGCAGCACCGAGCGGCATGACCAGCATGCGCTCGTCCGGACGTCCGGCGGCGCGGCCGAAAATGACAGGTGTTTCGGGCGGCAGAATGCCTCGGAGAATGTCGAAGGCTTCGCCGAGCTGCCACGGACGGGCCTTGCTGATCGGGTTGTAGAGCGCGATCACCAGACCCGCCTCCGCCACCAGCTTCAGGCGACGCGCGATGACATCCCAGGGTTTCAGATTATCGGACAGCGACAGGGCGCAAAAATCATGCCCGAGCGGCGCGCCGATACGGGCCGCAACGGCGAGCATGGCCGTCACGCCCGGGGTCACGACGAGGTCGATATTCCGCCATTCCTGCGGCCCTTTGTCGATCGCCTCGCAGATGGCCGCGGCCATGGCAAAAACGCCGGGGTCGCCGCCGGACACGACGCAGACATCTATTCCCTCGACCGCGCGGCAAAGAGCCGCTTTCGCGCGATCCAGTTCTTCACGGTTATCGGAAGCGACACGGTTCTGGTCGGGGCGCAACGAGAGACGGTCGAGATAGGGGCCATAGCCGAAGAAATCCGTTGCCTTCGACACCGCATCCATGGCTTCCGGCGTCATTTGCTGCGGCCCGCCCGGCCCGGTGCCGATCACATAGAGAATGCCGCTCATAGCCTGCTCTTCCATCCGGGCACCAGCACCAGCGAAAAATAGGGCGCGCTGTCGTCGGCCTTGTCAGCCAGCGGGATCATCGACGCGTTCGCCATGGTGCCGCGTTCGACGTAGACAGCCTCCGCCAGTTTCCCCGACGCCGCAAGCGCCCGGCGGATTTTGGGCAGATTGCGACCGACCTTCATGATGACGGCAGCCTCGGTATCGCCGAGCCGGCGCACCAGTTGCGCCTCGGCCATGGTTCCGGGCAACACGGAGAGAACATCGTCGCCTTGCACGATCGGCATTCCGGCGAGCGACCAGCAGCCGGACATCGCAGTAATGCCGGGAATGACCTCCGCCGAAAATCGCCCCGCCAGTCGGACATGCAGATGCATATAGGACCCATAAAACATCGGGTCGCCTTCACTGAGGATCGCCACCGTCCGTCCGGCTTCCAGTTGCTCGGCGACCGCTGTAGCCGAGCTATCGTAGAAGGCCGTGATCGCACTTTTATAGTCGTGGTGATCCTTTTCGATCTCGACCGTCACCGGGTAATAGAGCGGCAGCTCGACAATCCCGGGCTTCAGCATACCGTCGACGATGGTTCTGCCGTTTCCGCGCCGGCCTTCCTTGGCGAAATAGGCAAGCACATCGGCCTCACCCAGCGCGCGAACGGCTTTGATGGTCAGAAGCTCCGGGTCGCCGGGGCCCGTTCCGACGCCGATCAGACGGCCCGCTGCCATGGCGCTCAAAGTCCTGGCCTCGCTAGAGAATTGACCGCGGCCGCCGTCATCGCGCTTCCGCCAAGCCTGCCGCGAACGATGGCAAAAGGCACCCCATACGAGTTTTCCGCGAGCGCATCCTTGGATTCCGCCGCCCCGACGAAGCCGACTGGCATGCCGATGATGGCCGCAGGCTTGGGGGCCCCATCGCGCAACAATTCCAGCAGATAGAACAGCGCGGTCGGCGCATTGCCGATGGCGACGACGGACCCTGCCATGCGGTCTATCCACAGTCGCAACGCCGCGGCGGAACGGGTATTGCCGATCTCGCCTGCGATGACGGCTGTCTGCGGATCGCGAAGCGTGCAGATCACCTCATTGTCAGCCGGCAGGCGCGCGCGCGTAATGCCCTGCGCCACCATGAACGCATCGCAGAAAATCGGCGCTCCGTCCGTCAGCGCCTGGCGTGCAGACGAAACGAAATCCGGCGAGAACTCGAAGAAACGGGCAGCCTCGACCATACCGCAGGCATGCACCATGCGCACCGCCAGATCGGCTTCGTCCTCAGAGAAATGGGACAGGTCGGCCTCGCTGCGGATGATGGCAAACGAGCGCTCGTAAATGGCGTCGCCATTCCGGATGTAATCGTAGTCTGGCATCTCTATCCCTGTTGAGCCGCGGCAGCGATCGCCTCCGCTCCGAGCCGTGTAAGGCAGGACCGGGCCGATTCGCCAGCCTGTTTCCCCGCCCTTACCAGCGCGTCGAGGCGTTCGAGCGCGGATCTTATATTGTTTTCTTCGATATAGACGTCCGGTGCAGCCGAGGCGAGGCCATTTACGACAAGGCCATAGCCTGTTGGCGCACCTGTGATCGTCAGGGCCGAGGCGGAGGGGTTGGCGCATCCTTTCGGGCAGCCAGAGACATGCACTGTCATGGAACCGTCGAGGAGCGCGGGTGCGGCACTCAGAAGGTCCAGAGCCGTCGCGTGCGTATCGATCATGGCGGATGCGCAGGCGCCCCTTCCGGCGCAGGCTGCGATGTGATTGCGCCGATCGCCCGGAAAAGCACGCAGACCATGACCGAAGGCAAGGGCCTGCGCTGCAGCAATATCCTTTCCGGCAATACCGAGCACCATTATTGCATGGCGGGGCGCCAAGCGAATCTCCGTCGCCCCCAGGGCTTCCAGCGCTTCAACAAGGGTGCGCAAGTCATGCGAGCGGATTTGCCCGAATGCAAGACCTGCGCCCAGCGCCGTTCTGCCGTGTCCAAGATCGTGAACGCCCGCAGGCTCGGGAGCCGGTGCTCGTATCTCGATCCCATCAATATCAGCTCCCTTGCCGACCAGCGCCTTAAGAGCCGGGATATCGATGTCCCTGCCGCGGGCACTTGCGCCAAGGGTCGCAAGCAGGTGCAAAATCGTCATCACCGAAGAGATTGCAGCCTGTTCGTCGAGCACGGCAACCGGTGTTGCGGACGCATCCGTTCCGGCAAGCGACAGGAGCCAAAGCGGCCTGCCCTCGACATGACAGGCGCGAAGGCGGATATCGGCGGTGATCTCACCGAGATGCAGGCCGCCGCCATCGACGATGATCGAGAGCTTTGGCGCCAGCACGAGCGCTGGCCGGCAGGCGGCGACAGCATTGCGGATTGCCCGGGCAACAGGAAGGGGATCGGCGATTTCTAACGGGTCGATTCCGGCGAGCGCCGGCGTCTCGATCGCCAGCCCCTCAGCGACCACGATACCGGCGTCACTCACGGCATTCGCAAAACGAACCACGGTTTCCGGCGTCAAACCGCGGATTTGCAAATTTCCACGTGCAGTAACCTCGATTATGCCGTTGCCCCAGGCTTGGGCGGCATCGGCGAGCGCGGCAAGCTCACGCAGGGAAAGCCCGGGTGCCGCCGGGCGCAGGCGCGCAAGGAGACCGTCTCCGGTCGCCATCGGGGCCGCTAGCGACGGACAGGCCCCGCGCCGAATGACAGCCGCTGGGACCGTCTGCTCCTTGGTGGTGAAAGCATGCATCGTCTTGCCGTTCCCGTGACTGCCACAACTGGCCTGACGGACCAGCAAGCACCTGGTTTAGTCTACAGCAGGGGACACAAGGCACGCAAACCCGCAGCATTTAAGACCAGGCAAGCTTAGCGATCCCGCTATTCCTCGAAATCACTGCCTTTTTGCAGAAGATAGATATCCATGATCCAGCCGTGCCGCTGCCGCGCCTCGGCGCGCGCCTTCACGATGTCGTCCTTTACCAATGAAAGCGGTCCGGAAATGACGATTTCCTGCTCCGTGCCGAGATAGGCGCCCCAGTAAATATATGCATCAGGATCCTCTATAGCCAGAAAAGCCTGCTGGCCATCGAGCATGACGACGGATGTTTCCGATTTGTGCGGAAAGCTCTCGGCAAGACGCCGGCCGGTGGTGATCTCGACCGGCTTGCCGACGAGATTGAGCGGAATTCTGTGGCTTGCCGCCAGAGCCTGTATACTCGTAATACCCGGAATAACGGAGACGTTGAAAGCTGCCGTGCCCGATGAACGGACGCGATCCAGAATGCGGATCGTGCTGTCATAGAGCATCGGGTCGCCCCAGACCAGGAAAGCGCCTGTCTGCCCCTCGCGCAACTGGTCTGTCAGCAACCGCTCGTAAACGGCGGCGAGCGTAGCATGCCAGTCATCCACACTCCGGTGATAGGAACGGTCCTGCGTCTGGCGAACGGGAACCTCGAACTCGACAACCCGGCTCTCACTCTTGGTTACATATCGGGATACGATGTCCCGGCGAATATCGGCCAGTTGCGTTTTTGTCTCACCCTTGGTGGGTATGAAGAGACAATCGGCGCTGTTGAGTGCCTTGATCGCCTGGACCGTCATATGTTCCGGATTTCCGGTACCGATACCCACGATCAAAACAGTTTTCATGCGGCCCTCGCCAATCACTGACATCCTCCATGGCTGATCGACGGGCGGCCTGCAAGCGCGGCGGCAACCTGCACAGCGGCATTTCGGGACCATATTTTGTCAAGCTCAAGAAAATATGGAAATGTTTCGTTTGTTACACTAAGACAAAGAGCGGTCTGTTAGGACACTGGACGTATCGCGCACGGACAATCGGTGTGATGATACGTCTCTGGCACATGCGAAGATAATTTTTATACGAATTGCATTATACACCATTTCAAGAACGCATCGTCTCCTGGGGGACCGTGAAGTGAACAAAGTAAAGACCAGCGGAAAAATCTCCGACCCGGCTGATGCTCTGCGCAGCTGCAAAACCGCCTTTATCGGCGTGTTCATTGCCAGCGCACTCGTGAACATCCTGTATTTGACCGGCTCGTTCTTCATGCTGGAAGTTTATGACCGGGTTCTGCCAAGCCGAAGCATACCCACATTGGTGGCGCTTTGCGTGCTGGCTCTGCTTCTCTACGCCTTTCAGGGTGCCTTCGAATTGATGCGGGGCCGCATGCTGGTGCGGATAGCTGGCGCACTGGACGAGGCCATGAGCGGCCGTATCTACCGCGCCGTCGTTCAGGCTCCCCTGAAGGTTCGTTCCCGCGGTGACGGCCTGCAAGCGCTTCGTGATTTCGACCAGATTCGCGCCTTCATGTCCGGACAGGGGCCGGCTGCCTTTCTCGATCTGCCCTGGCTGCCGCTCTACATCTTCATCTGCTTCCTGTTTCACTTCTGGATCGGGATTGTTGCCGTCGTCGGCTCGCTGATCCTGATCATCCTGACATTTCTGACAAACCGGGGTACGCAGGCGCCGTCGAAACGCGCTTCGGAGGCCGGAAACCAGCGCAATGCTTTCGCCCAGGCATCCCAGCGAAATGCCGAAGTCATGCAGGCCATGGGCATGCTCGGCCGCATGTCGCAAATCTGGGAACTGCGCAACAACAACTACCGAGAACAGAACCGCGAAACCTCCGATGTCGGCAACGGCTATGGCGCGCTTTCGAAAGTATTTCGCATGGCACTGCAATCGGCCGTGCTTGCCACCGGAGCGGTCCTCGTCATCGAAGGCTTGGCGTCTCCCGGCATCATCATCGCCGGTTCGATCCTGACGGCGCGTGCGCTGGCTCCCGTGGAACTTGCCATCGGCAACTGGCGGAGCTTCGTTTCCGCAATGCAGAGCCGTCAGCGCCTGAAGGAGCTTCTGACAGCCCTGCCGGAGCGGGATGCACCGCTGGAACTGCCCGTGCCGTCTGGAAAGCTCAGCGCCGAGGCCTTTTCCGGCGGCCCTCCCGGTGCACAGCGCCTGACCTTTGCCGACATCAATTTCAGCGTCAATGCCGGCAGTGCGCTGGGCATTATCGGCCCAAGCGCTTCCGGCAAGTCGTCGCTGGCAAGGGGTTTGATCGGCGTCTGGCCGGCATTTCGCGGCTCGGTCCGCCTCGACGGCGCGGCTCTTGACCAGTGGGATACGGACAGGCTCGGACGCTATATCGGCTATCTGCCACAGGATGTCGAACTTTTTGCAGGAACCGTTGCGCAGAACATCGCGCGCTTCACCGATGACGCGCCGGCCGACGCCGTCGTATCCGCCGCCCGTGCCGCCCGTGTCCACGACCTGATCCTCAAACTGCCGAACGGCTATGAAACCGAGATCGGTGAGGGAGGCGCGGCACTTTCGGCAGGCCAGCGCCAGCGTGTGGCGCTGGCACGCGCACTCTATGGCGATCCCTTCCTGGTCGTACTCGACGAGCCGAATTCCAATCTCGATGCCGAGGGGGAGCAGGCGCTGACCGAAGCAATCGTCAGCGTGCGTGCCCGCAAAGGCATCGTCGTCGTCGTCGCGCACCGGCCAAGTGCGCTGGCGGCTGCCGACATGGTTCTGATGATGAATGACGGACGCATGCAGGCTTTCGGCCCGAAGGAAGAGGTTCTGTCCCAAATTCTGCGCAAGGAAAACCGGCCCGCGCAAATGCAGGCGCCCCTGAAGATTGTCGGTGAAAGCCAGGAGTCCACATCGTGATCGATTCCGTCGGAGAGAACCAACCCCTGAATTCCCGTCGCTCCCTGACGAAACATGTGGCAGCCGTCTCTGTTCTGGCGCTGGCGCTCGTTTTCGGCATCGGCGGCTGGGCTATGACAACGGAACTGTCCAGTGCGATCGTGGCCGGCGGCACCGTCGTCGTCGAGAACAATGTCAAGAAGATCCAGCACCTGACCGGAGGGATCGTCGGCGAAGTCCTCGTCAAGGAAGGTGACAGTGTCTCGGCAGGACAGGTTCTGATCAGGCTCGACGGTACGACCGTGCGGGCGAACCTTTCGATCGTTCAGAATACACTGGCGCAACTCTACGCCCGGCGCGCCCGGCTGCTTGCCGAACAGACCGGCGCCGAGACATTCGTAATACCGGAAGACCTTGGCGCTCTGACGTCGGGAAGCAGCACGCCCGGCACGCTGCTCGAGAAAAGCGAACGAAAGCTTTTCGTAAGCCGCAAGGCAGGCCTGACAGGCATGAAAAGCCAGCTTGCATCGCGAAAGGGCCAGCTTGCGGACGAAACCAAAGGATTGACCGTCCAGCTCGAAGCAATCGAAGACGCCTTGACGCTGATCGGGGAGGAACTCGCAGGCCTTGACAAGCTCTACGGCCAGGGCCTGGTCTCGATGCAGCGGCTCACTGAACTCAAGCGCAACCGCGCCCAACTCGAGGGCGAGCGCGGCGCACGCATCGCCTCGCGGGCGCAGGCTGCCGGAAAATCAAGCGAGATCGACCTGCAGATTTTGCAGCTCGACGAGGATCGCCGCACGGAAATTGCCAAGGAACTGACCGATGTCGAAGGCAAGATCGCGGAATACGAGGACAGGCGGATCGCCGCACAGGATCAGTTGAAGCGTCTGGACATCACCTCGCCGTTGGATGGGCGCGTTTACCAGCTTGCCGTGCATACGGTGAACGGCGTCATCAACGCGGGCGAAGTACTCATGCTGGTCGTTCCCGGTGCCGATGGACTGACGGTGGAGGCGAAGATTGCGACGCACGACATCGATCAGGTCAGGCTGGGCCAGCCCGTCGAAGTTCGCTTCAGCGCCTTCAATCAAAGAACGACGCCGATCGTCGAGGCTGAGGTCGCAACCATCGCCCCGGATATCGTCACCGATCAGCGCACAGGAATGACCTATTATCTGTTGCGGATCAAGCCGATGCCGGACAGTCTGGCGCAGTTGACGGGTCTGTCGCTTTATCCGGGCATGCCGGCCGAGGTCTTCATCAAGATCGCCGACCGGACCGTCATATCCTATCTGGCAAAACCATTGACAGAACAACTCCAGCATACATTCCGCGAGGACTGATCAAGGCCCCAAGAAGAACTGCCCTCGTTGCCGGGTAAGCGACAGGGGCGGTTTTTTTTCGCGCGGCGGCAAAATCGGATAGCGGTACGCCGTCGCCCGGGTATAAGAGCGGAAAATGTCCTCCAAGCTCACCGGCTATATATTCGTCCTTCTGGCAATCTCCGTTTTCTCGGTTCAGGACGCGATTTCCAAATATCTTGGCAGTCTCTATCCGCCTGCCCTGATCACGATGATCCGCTATTGGGCCTTTGCGGCTTTCGCCATTGCTCTGGCGTCAAGATCAAAGGGGGGCCTTCTCACCGCCCTGCAAACGAAACGCCCGCTGCTGCAGATCCTGCGCGGGGTTTTGCTCGCGGTGCAGATCGTCCTTGTCATCTTTTCATTTTCCATGGTCGGGCTCGCCCATTCACAGGCGATCTTTTCCTCCGGCCCGCTTTTCGTTGCGCTTCTCTCCATGCCGCTGCTCGGCGAGCGCGTCGGCTGGCGGCGCTGGACGGCGATCATTATCGGAATGTGTGGCGTGCTGCTCATCCTCGATCCGGTTGGCGGCAGTTTCGATCTGGTTCTGATGATCCCGATCGCTTCCTCGATGATCTTTGCAATCTACGTGATTTCAACCCGACTTGTCAGCCGAACCGATACGACGATCACAAGCTTCCTCTATACCGGCATTGCGGGCGCTGTTGCGATCAGTCTCGTCGGCCCTTTTTTCTGGATGCCGCTCGCGCCACAGGACTGGGGATGGATGCTGCTGCTTTGCGTAACCGGAACCACAAGTCATTTTTTCCTGATCAAGGCCTACGAACTGCTGGATGCGGCAGAGGTCCAACCGCTGACCTATCTTCAGCTCGTCATGGCATCCTTCATCGGCGTCCTCATTTTCGGAGAAACGATCGGGCTCAACGTCATCGCCGGATCGGTCATCGTCGTGTGCGCCGGCATCTTCACGGTCTGGCGTGAGAATATCGTTGCCAGGCGGAATGCAAAACGCCCGGAACCGCCCTCTCCCCAGACTCTGACCTGATCTAGGTCTGACCTGCATCGGCCGGCAGCGCCCAGTCGATCGGTTCGCGGCCTTTCGATATCAGAAAATCATTCGCCTTCGAAAACGGCTTGCTGCCGAAGAATCCGTTATGGGCGGAAAGCGGCGAAGGATGCGGCGAGCGAATGACAAGATGCTTGGCCTGATCGACGAAGCCCGCCTTTTTTTGCGCATAAGAGCCCCACAGGATGAAGACGACGGGATGAGGCTGCTCGTTGACGGCGCGGATGACGGCGTCCGTGAAGCGTTCCCAGCCCTTGCCCTGATGCGAGGCCGCCATGCCGCGCTCCACCGTCAGGACGCTGTTGAGAAGCAATACGCCCTGGCGCGCCCAGGTTTCCAGACACCCGTGCCGGGCAGGCGGAATATCGAGATCGCTCTGGAGTTCCTTGTAGATATTAACCAGTGACGGCGGCGTGCGGACACCGGGCTTGACGCTGAACGACAGGCCATGCGCCTGTCCGTCCCCGTGATAGGGGTCCTGCCCCAAAATCACGACACGCACCTTTTCCAGCGGTGTCAGGTCGAGCGCGCGGAAATAATCCGCACCCTTCGGGAAGATCTGCTTCCCGCCTTGTTTTTCCTCGACCAGAAACGTTTTCAGCTGCGCCATGTAGGGCGCGGTAAACTCGGCGGCCAAACGTGCCTTCCAGCTCTCCTCAAGCTTGACATTCGATTCCATCTCGCCCTCGCTCAAATTTAGACTTTCAGGACCCGGAACTTAACGTCGGCAAGAAGGATAGCAAGCATGCCGGTGATAGCGATATATTTTATGAAATATACCGCTGGTGAAAATCCGCGAGGCGATATATCTGGTTGGATATAGCCAACTTACGAGGAAGCCGATGCGCATCGCTCGCCGGAATGCAGTTCGATTTCTTGTTGCCCTCGGGGCAACGCTTTCCCTCGGTACACTGAACTCGGCCCGACCCGTCAGCGCCGCCGAAAAGGTAATTGTGTTTGCCGCAGCCAGCTTGAAAAACGCTCTGGATGCCGTCAATGCGGAGTGGCGGAAAGAGAGCGGCAAGGAAGCGACCGTGTCCTATGCAGCCAGTTCGGCCCTGGCCAGACAGATCGAATCCGGCGCGCCGGCCGATGTTTTCCTGTCCGCAGATCTTGCCTGGATGGACTATCTCGCGGCACGAAAACGGATCAAGAATGACAGCCGGGCAAATCTTCTCGGCAACAGGATTGTCCTGGTAACGGGAAAGACGAATGCTCCGGCGGTCGATATCCGCCAAGGCTTCAATCTCAAGGGACTGCTGGGCGACGAAAAACTCGCCATGGGCGCCGTCGATTCGGTACCTGCCGGGAAATACGGCAAGGCAGCGCTGGAGAAACTGGGGGTCTGGTCATCGGTCGAGAAAAATGTCGCCGGCAGTGAAAACGTTCGCGCCGCCCTTCTGCTCGTATCCCGGGGCGAAGCCCCCTACGGCATCGTCTACCAGACGGACGCTGCGGCCGACAAAGGTGTGACCATTGCCGGCACATTTCCGCGGGACAGCCATCCGCCGATCGTCTACCCGGTTGCCCTTACGATCGGAAGCAAGAACCCGGATGCGTTGGCCTATCTCGATTTCATCCGATCGCCAAAGGCCGCGGCGCTTTTCGAAGCCCATGGCTTTTTGGTCATAAAGCAGGCTGTTGTCCAGCCGTGACATGCAGGGAGCGTGACCTTTGGATTGGCTGGTACTGAGCGATTCGGAATGGTTGGCGGTTAAGCTCAGCCTGCGCGTATCCTGCGTCGCCATGCTCGCCAGCCTGCCCTTTGCAATCGCAATCGCGATGCTTCTGGCGCGCGGCCGCTTCTGGGGAAAATCTGTCCTCAACGGTATCGTTCATCTGCCTCTGGTGCTGCCTCCCGTCGTAACGGGTTTTCTTTTGCTCATCCTGTTCGGAAAACGCGGCGTTCTCGGCGCACCGCTTGCCGACTATACCGGCATCACATTGTCCTTTCGCTGGACAGGTGCCGCGCTGGCCTGCGCGATCATGGCCTTTCCACTGATGGTCCGCAGCATCCGGCTCTCGATCGAGGCCGTAGATCGCCGCCTGGAACAGGCCGCCTCGACACTCGGAGCGCCGCCAGCCTGGGTCTTTCTGACGGTGACATTGCCTCTCGTCGTTCCCGGCATCATCGCCGGCATGATTTTGGCCTTCGCCAAGGCCATGGGCGAATTCGGCGCGACAATCACCTTCGTGTCCAACATTCCCGGAGAAACCCAGACGCTGTCATCGGCGATCTACAGTTTCACCCAGGTGCCGGGTGGCGATGCCGGCGCCTATCGCCTGACGCTGATTTCCATCGCGATCTCCATGACGGCGCTGATGATATCCGAGACAATAGCAAACCGCGCAGCGCGCAAGATGGAGCGGCCATGAGCCTTGATGTCGATATACGCCACCGCATCGGCGGTTTCGACCTTCATGCCGCCTTTTCAGCGAGCCGCGGTGTGACGGCCCTGTTTGGACGATCGGGTTCGGGAAAGACGTCACTGATCAATCTTGTGGCCGGACTGCTCCGGCCAGATGCCGGACGGATCACGTTCGATGACGAAATCCTTGCCGACAGTGCCACCCGAAGTTTCGTGCCGCCACACCGGCGCCGCTTTGGCTATGTGTTTCAGGAAGCCCGTTTGTTTCCGCATTTGAGCGTGCGGCGCAATCTTCTCTACGGCCGCTGGTTTTCGCAAAGCGGCAAAACCATGCCGGACTTCTCCCGCATCGTGGATCTCCTCAACGTTGGACCCCTTCTCGATCGAGCGCCCGCAAACCTCTCCGGCGGCGAAAAGCAGCGTATCGCGATCGGCCGTGCACTTCTGTCCAGTCCGCGCTTGCTGATCATGGATGAACCGCTGGCGGCGCTCGACGACGAGAGGAAAGCCGATATTCTACCCTATCTGGAGCGACTGCGCGATGAGGCCGGCCTTCCGATCCTCTATGTCAGCCATGCCCTCGGCGAAGTCGCGCGACTGGCGGACAAGGCGATCCTGCTCGACCAGGGCCGCGTGGTTGCCGCAGGGGATACAGCCCTCGTCCTCAGCGCCCCCTCTGCCGCCGTCAGCCGGCGCGAAGCGGGTGTCCTGCTGGAGGGAATGGCCGGAGAAGGAGACGACGAGCATCACATTACGCCGGTTCACATTGGTGCCCTCCTTATCCGAGGGCCGCAGATACGGGTTCCTGCCGGCAAGCCGGTTAGGCTAAGAATCGCTGCCCGCGATGTGATGCTCGCGACAAGCAGGCCTGAAGGCCTGAGTGCGTTGAACATTTTCGACGGCACTGTTCTTGCCGTCGGTGAGCCCGTTAACGGCATGGTCGATGTTCATGTGAACTGTGCGGGAACAACGATCATTTCCCGGATCACATCGTTATCCTTCGCCATGATGGGTCTTGGAACGGGCAGATCGGTTTACGCCATCGTCAAGAGCGTGGCTCTGGAGCCTTGAAAGCCGGCTCGCCCTGCCCCGCATGGAAACTTCGGTTTTTCTCCAGCCACGCCAGTTCATCGGCAAGCGCAGTATTCACCTTTGCCTCCATGCTGCGGAACCGGAAGATCAGTTCCTCGCCAAACGGCGTGACGACGGCGCCGCCGCCCAGTTTCCCGCCACGCTGCGAGGAAACAGCGTCTTCAACGAACATCGCGTTGAGCGCGCTGACCAGAAGCCAGGCCCGCCGGTAGGACATGCCCATCGCACGGCCCGCCGCCGAAATCGACCCGGTTTCGCGAATATGTTCAAGCAGCGTGATTTTGCCGCGACCCAGCCGCTCCGCATGGGGAAAATCGACTTTCAGGACAGGGGTGAGGCCGGCGAAAAATGTCTCGGTCATGCGGCATGCTTTCTCTGGTCTCAGAGACTATAGCGTTGCGCATCCGCCAGTGTACAGACGAGCCTTACTCCCCATCAGACATCGCCCACGCTCCGCGACGGAAGAAAGGCGGCTAGATGGACACCTGCTCGCCGATTTCCACGACGCGGTTTGCGGGCAGCTTGAAGTAGGTTGACGGATCAATCCCGAGGCCTGCGAGTGCGATGTAAAGATTGTCCTGCCACCACGGGAGCCCGGAATTCGGGTTGCCTATGAGCGTGCGCCGTCCAAGATAGAACGAGGTTTGCATGATCTCGAACTTGAAGCCCGCCTTTTTGCAAACCGCCAGAGCCTTGGAGACATTCGGCTCGTCCATGAAGCCGAAGCAGAGTTCGAGCTTGGAAAAGCGGTCCGAAAGCTGCGTCATCGTCACGCGGTCCGACTGGGGAACATAGGGCTTTTCCGAGGTCCGCACCGTCAGGATGACATTCTTCTCGTGCAGCACGTGATTGTGCTTGATATTGTGCAGGAGAACAGCAGGCGTCTTGTCGCCGACGCTTGTCAGAAACACCGCCGTCCCCGGCACCGTGGCAGGCGCGTGGGTCGATTTTTCGATCGACCGGATGAAACGATCCAGTGGAATGTCGTGCCGCGCGGTCTTTTCCTTCAACAGGCGGGAGCCGCGCGTCCAGGTCCACATGATCAGCATGATGCCGAGCGCCAGCATGACCGGCACCCAGCCGCCATCGTGAATTTTCAAAAGATTTGCCCCGAGGAACACCGTCTCCAGCAGCAGCAGCGGAACGAGCACAGCAGCGGCGGCCAGTGGCGACCAGCCCCATACGGAGCGCAGAAACTGGAACGACATCAACGTCGTCACCACCATCGCGCCGGTGACGGAGATGCCATAGGCGGTCGCCAACGATTCCGAGTCGCCGAAGGCAAAGATGAGGACAATGACGCCGATGAAGAGCAGCATGTTGACGGCCGGAACATAGATCTGCCCGGTGTTCGTCTCCGAGGTGAACGTGATCTGCAGCCGCGGCAGAAAGCCCAGATGCACGGCCTGACGGGCAAGCGAAAATGCGCCGGTGATGACCGCCTGGCTGGCGATGATCGTCGCCATGGTCGCAAGAATGACCACGGGCAGCAGCGCCCAGTCGGGATACATCAGATAGAACGGGTTGTCGGCGGCTTCCGGATGGGCGAGCACGAAGGCGCCCTGTCCTAGATAGTTCAAGGCGAGAGCCGGAAAGACGAGAATGAACCATGCGGTCTGGATGGGCTTGCGCCCGAAATGGCCGAGATCCGCATAAAGGGCTTCCGCCCCTGTCACGGTGAGAAACACCGCGCCAAGCACGATGAGCCCGACAAAGCCTGCATGGGTGATGAACCACAGCGCATTAACAGGGTTTAAGGCCTGCAGGATCGTCGTATCGTCGCCGATATGCAGTAGACCGCCCCAGGCCATCACAAGGAACCAGACAACCGTGATTGGCCCGAAAAAATTGGATACGGCGGCGGTTCCCTTCGACTGGACGAGAAAAAGCCCAACCATGATCGCGGCTGACATCGGCAGCACGTAGTCGGACAATGCGGGCGTGACGAGCTTCAGGCCCTCGAGCGCCGACATGACGGACAGGGCCGGCGTGATCATGGCATCGCCGATGAACAGAGCCGCGCCTATGATGCCCGCGAAAAACAGGACGGGCATGAACCTTCCCGTTTTCTTCATCAGCAGCGCCAGAAGGGAAAGTGTGCCCCCCTCGCCGTCATTGTCCGCTCGCAGAAGGAAAAGCACGTATTTGAAGGTGACGATGATGGTCAGGGTCCAGACCATCAGTGAAATGAGGCCGACGACCTCCTGAGCGCTAATGCCGTCATGGGAAAACGGCCGAAGCGCTTCGCGGAACGCGTAAAGCGGGCTGGTGCCGATATCCCCATAGACGACGCCGACGGAGCCAAGGAGAAGGACAAGAAACTTGCGGGTGTCCGAGGTGTCTTTCGACGTATCCGCGTGCGATGCAGTCATGCTGTCTCCAGCCCAAGCGGGCGTTTTCAGGCCAAGGGGCCATTGGGACACACATATGGTGCAATACGGCATTTCAGGCAAATGCAATTGCAGCCAATCCCGAATCCAACTTCAGTTTCGAATCCGGTTGCCCGGGATGGCGCGCACATCACCGATGGAAACGCATTCAGGGATTGTCCCATCCGGCAGGCGGATCCTGGCTGTTGCGCAGACCGGGACGGACGGCTGGATCGGCTGAACGCAGGATTAGCCCATGCGTTCCGATGCATATGAGCCTGGGCTTGCCGGGAAAACGACCGTGCGATTGCCGTTGATGAAGGTGCGGTGATGGATATGGGCGTGCACCGCCCGCGCCAGAACCTGACTTTCGACGTCGCGGCCGATCGAGACATAGTCTTCCCCCGACTGCGCGTGGGTTATGCGGGCGATATCCTGCTCGATGATCGGACCTTCGTCGAGGTCGGCGGTAACGTAATGCGCTGTCGCGCCGATCAGCTTCACGCCCCGCTCATAGGCCTGTTTATAGGGGTTCGCCCCCTTGAAGGACGGCAGGAAGGAATGGTGAATATTGATGATCTGCCCGGACATTTTCTGGCAGATCGCGTCCGAGAGGATCTGCATGTAGCGCGCGAGCACAATCAGTTCCGTGCCGGTCTGCTCCACCACCTCCATCATCCGGGCCTCGGCCTGCGCCTTGTTGGCCTTGGTGACCGGGATATGATGGAAGGGGATATCGTGATTGACGACGACCTTCTGGTAATCGAAATGATTGGAGACGACGCCGACGATATCGATCGGGAGAGCGCCAATCTTCCAGCGATAGAGCAGGTCGTTGAGGCAGTGACCGAAACGCGAGACCATCAGAAGCACCTTCATACGATGTTCGGAATCGCGGATTTCGGCGACCATTCCGAAACGGTTTTTTACCGCTTCGAAACCGGCCGTCAGCGTTTCGAGCGAGGCCCCTTCCTGACTGATGAAGGTGAGCCGCATGAAGAAGAGCCCGGTCTCCAGATCGTCGAATTGCGAACTGTCCGTGATGTAACAGCCTTCGTCTGCAAGATAGCCGGTGATCGCCGCCACAATGCCGCGGGTGGATGTGCAGGAAACGGTCAGAACGTAGCTTTTCATCGGATATCGGTCTCTGGGGCTCGAGTAACGGGCCGGCCCTCCCGGCCCGGAAACATGGTCGAAGCTAGCGCGACAGCGCCACGCTCGTCCATCCGTTTCGCGACATCGGCTAGCAGGAACAGGCCATGCAGCATGTTTGGCTGGCGAACGGCCCTGTGCGGCGGGCCATTGCGCCGGGCTCAACAAAGTTCTCACTTTTCCGATTGTCTACGGGCGCTGCATCGGCCATTCTTGGGACCGACTGCGGATGTCTGCGCCGGTTTGCGCCGCATTTCGCGGCTCGTGGATTTCAAGAGGAGCGGACCATGGCCAAGGGACAAGCAAAGAGCAACAAGGAAACGAGGAAACCGAAAAAGGACAAGGTTGCCGCGAAAGCAGCAACACCGTTCGCTGCGACCACCAACAAGGAAGTGCCGAAGCTTTCCGGGGCAAAGCCGAAGAAATAGGCTATCTGCTGTGCGGGACAGCGGCGGCGCGCCGCCGTTGTCCAATGCGACATGCGATCCCGGCTCCTCGCGTCATTGTCAGCAAACAGACGTCAATCGATCATATCGAACATTATGGCCGCCGCGTCAGCGCAACGTCGCTCACGGCACGCTGCGGCACATTCCGGTAATCGCAGGCGGATTTCCCGAGAGGATTTTCCAGATCGCAGGCAACTGCCTCATGGATGTAGCCGATGAAAAGATCAGGCTTTCCGTCACAGACGACGCGACGGGTTCCGCCGTCCGGCGCGATTATGTCGAGGCCGGCTTCGCCGCCGCCCATATCGTCCCCTCCGGCGGGAGGCATCTGGCGGGAGAAGAGCCGGTAGCTTGTGCCAGCGACGGTGAACCGGACATGGACCAGGTAGCCATCAGACCCGTCGGAATTCGAGAAGAAGAAGTTCTCCTTGCCGCTGCCCGGCCGAGACGGAAAATGCATCGGTGCCAATCCCTGTCCGAAACCGCTGAACTGCAGATCCGTCCAGGTGCCGTTATCCTGCAAGATGCCGGTCAATTTCAACATGCTTGTCGGTGCCGCGTCCGGCCCGGATCCGCAAACGAACAAGGTCTGCGGATCGGCCGCAATAGCTGGACCCGGAAAAAGACAAAACCAGGCCGCGAGCAAGCCGGTGACAAGATCAATGGACCAGCCCTTCGACTCCCGGCTGTTTTGCCTGCAGCAAGTGGGTCCGCGTGCCGGCATCACTCTGCCGGCAGGATCCTGAGAGGGGTCTCGTAGGGCTCCACGCGCAGGGAATCCTGGCTGAGAATGCTGACGCGATGAAGCGGCGCCTGTTCCAGTTCGCCATCCTTGCCTTTGCGCACGGCGAACTGCCAAAGCGACACCTGTCCGTTTTCTGCCAGCGCTTTGCCGATGGCTTCGGCATCGCTGCCCTTCAGCTTGTCGACATCTGAGGGAGCGAGGCCCACAACGACTTCGTCTTTGATGGTGATGATCTTGAAAAGCGAAGGTTTTTCGCCCGCAAATGTCGAACTCGAGATCAAGGCAACGGCTCCGAAAGCAAAAGCAGACAGGCTGTTGCGGTAAACGCGACGGCTGATAAACGGCATTGAAAGGTCTCCATATTGAAATGCTCGGGTTCCGATAGTCTTAAACCAGATCCCATCGATAGCAGAAAAGGCTTTGTCTGTGTTTCATGGCATGCCCGGCGCCGGTCGCCGGTCGTCTCAGGCAAGGATCAGCCACCGCAAGCATCGAACCCTGTCGAGATTTCCCATTCCCGGAAAGGAATGGTTTTTGCTGGCACCGAGACCGGTTTGTCCACCATGGATCCGGCGTCGTTCTTCCTGGCGCTGCGTCCTGTGCCTTCCAGCACGCTATAGGAACACTGGCTTCCCACCGTCTCGTCCAGAAAATCGCGGTATTCATAGGAGAAACCTGACACCACGAACCGGTTTTCCCGATAGGCGAGCGTCAACGTCTGGTCGGTTCTCGCACTGCCGACCGGAGGCGCCGGAATGAAGAGTTTTATCTCGCCACCCGGCAAAAGCGCCAGTTGCGGCTCGGTATCGGACGCCTCATAACCCGGCCGGTCATAGCCGTTCCATTCACCGGTTATCTTGCCCCGAGCCACATCGACAGGCTTCAGGAAATCATGCTCCATGTCGCGAAGGAAGAAATGCATGTCCATATCGGCGGTCGGCTCGGTTTCGACGATCATGACAAGATCCTGTCCGCCGTCGCCGTTGAAATCCCCGGTCAGCGCCGTGATGATCTTCTGGCTCTCGATGGGCTCGGCAGCGACAGGGCTAACCCCGATCAGAACGATCGCAAGGCACAGTGCAGGCGTTTGCATTTTCAATCTCCGTTGGCATCATGCCGTACTGACGCACTAACCCCTGTATTTATTCACCGCTGGCACAGCCAGAGCGACAAAGGACAGTATCCACCTCCATCACATTGTTCTTGCACCCAACCTTTGTCGACACTATGCATGCAGGTAGTTCCTCAAGCTGGATTGCATACCCTATCATGTCCACAACGCACCCCCTTGAAAACGAGCCGCCGCGATCGCGCGGGTCCGGAACCCAGACGGTTTACGGAACCTTGCGGCAGGAAATTCTCTCCATGGAGCTTGCGCCCGGCAGTCCTCTAGATGAGGTCCGGCTATCGGAGCGTTTCGGCATGTCGCGCACACCGATCCGGGAGGCGATGCTGCGGCTCGGTTCCGAGGGGCTGGTGACAACGCTGCCCAATCGCAACACGATTGTCGCCACGATCGATTTCGCGACACTGCCGCCCTATTTCGATTCACTCACGCTGATGTATCGCGTCACCTCCCGTGCTGCAGCCACCCGAAAAGATGCGGTGGTCATGGCACGTATCCGCAAGCACCAAGCGGAATTCGAGGCGGCGGTAAATGCTCAGAACGCCTATGCGATGATCGAAGCCAACCGCGAATTTCACGTTGCAATCGCAGAACTGGGCGGTAATCCCTATTACACCGGTTTCTTTTCCCGGCTTCTCGACGAAGGCCGGCGTATTCTGCGCCTGTACTATTCCACCTTCGATGATCGCCTGCCGCTGCAATATGTGCAGGAGCATGAAGACATGATCGCGGCCATCGAAGCCGGCCAGGTCGATGAGGCCGATCGGCTGGCGAGTGCGCATGCCGCGCAGATCGTTCGCCAGATCCAGGACTACGTCGCACGGGACATGAACAACGCCCTGTCGATCGGCAATCTCTGAGACCCGCACACCGAAATCAGATCGAAACCCAGCGAGACCATCCATGCAGGCAAACACAAAGGCTGATGTCGTTATCGTTGGCGCAGGGATCATCGGCGCCATGGCAGCCTATCGGCTGCAGAAAGACGGGCGGCAGGTGCTGCTGCTCGAGCGAACCGCTGTTGCCGCAGGCGCCAGTGCCGGGAATGCCGGGATTCTTGCCTTCCCGGAGATCATTCCGATCGCCGCGCCGGGCCTTTTGCTCAAGGCGCCGAAATGGCTGCTGGACCCCTTGGGGCCGCTGAGCATCCGCCCGGCCTATGGCCTGAAAATCGCACCCTGGCTGTGGCGACTCTGGCGCGCCAGCGCAAAAGCGTCATTCGCACGGGGCGTCGCGGCGCAGACAGCGATGATGCGGCTGGCAGCGGAGGAAATGGAGCGCATCAGGGATGTGCCCGAACTGTCTGCCTTTATCGACAATACCGGAACGCTGGATCTCTACGACAGCGAGGCGAGCTTCAATGCCGCCGCCGGAGATTGGCTGGAAAAGGAAAAGGCCGGTTTCGAGTTCACGCCTGTCGGACGCACCGAAATCGAGGAGCTTCAGCCGGGCCTTGCGCCGCAGTTTCGCCACGCGATGTACGGACGTTCCGGATTGCAGGTGAACGACCCGAAGGCGTTCACAAAAGCCGTCTGCGCGCAGGCAGTTGCCCGCGGTGCCGTCATCCGGATGGCCGAAGTGGTGGATATCGCACCCGTCAGTTCCGGTGGCGGGATCGTTTCGCTGGCCGATGGGACAAAAGTGAAGGCCAGTACGGTCGTTCTTGCCGGTGGGGCCTGGTCGAAAAAGCTTGCCGCCCGGCTTGGCGACACGGTTCCGCTGGAAACGGAGCGCGGCTACAACACCACATTGCCGGAGCAAGCCTTCGCCCTTACTCGGCAGCTCTATTTCAACGATCACGGCTTTGTCGTCACGCCTCTTGCGCAGGGAATCCGGGTCGGCGGCGCCGTGGAGTTTGCAGGGCTGGAACTCGAACCGAACTACAGACGATCCAAGGCGCTGCTGTCGAAGGCCGCGCGTTTCCTTCCGGACCTTAATAGCGGCGGCGGCACCGAATGGATGGGCTTTCGTCCGTCCATGCCGGATTCTCTACCGGTCATCGGTCCTTCCGCAGCAAGCCGGGATATCATCTACGCCTTTGGCCATGGTCATCTTGGACTTACGCAGTCGGCCGCCACAGGTGCCTTGGTTTCAGACCTTGCCGCCGGCCGGACGCCCGGCATTCCGCTGACCGCTTTTCGCGCGGGGCGTTTTTCCTGAGCACCCGAGGTCGTTCGCGCAAACGTCATCGATCATCGAACAACATAGCTTGCCAAATGTCGACAAATTGTATATTGATCATCGAAACGAATTCATGGAGGTTTCAATGACCACTGGCTGGCGCGGTGTTATCCCTGCGGTAACGACTCAATTCAAGGAAGACTTGTCGATCGATTTCGAAAATACCCGGCGCGTGCAGGACGCTCTGGTCAATGACGGTGTCCACGGGCTTATCGTCATGGGCACCTGCGGCGAGAACAATTCCCTCGACCCGGACGAGAAGCGCGCCATCCTCAAGGGTGCCGTCGAAGCCGTTGCCGGTCGCGTTCCGGTCATCACCGGCGTTTCGGAGTTCGACACGCGCCGTGCTGTTGCCTATGCCAGAGATGCGGAAAAGCTGGGCGCCGATGGCCTGATGGTCCTGCCGGCCATGGTCTATGTTCCGAAACCCGAAGAACTGGTCGCTCATTTCAAGGCCGTGGCCGAAGCAACCGCGCTGCCGATTATGCTCTACAACAATCCCCCGGCCTATCGCGTCAATATCGGCAACGACGTCCTGCGCCAGCTTGAGGGCATCGCCAATATCAAGGCCGTAAAGGAAAGTGCGCCCGATACCCGGCGGTTTACAGATCTCCTGAACGAGTTCGGTGATCGCTTCGATATTTTCGCCGGCCTCGACGACGTCGCACTTGAGGGCATCATGCTGGGAGCGAAGGGCTGGGTTTCCGGCCTGACCAGCGCATTCCCGCAGGAATCGGTCCAACTCGTCGCCGCCATCGACAAGGGCGACTGGAATGAGGCGCGCCGCATCTACCGCTGGTTCATGCCGCTTCTTCACCTCGATGCCGAACATGATCTGGTGCAGACCATCAAGCTTGCCGAGCAGATCATGGGCCGCGGCTCCGAGCGCGTCCGCATGCCGCGCATGGTGTTGTCGGGTGCTCGCCGCGCAGAAGTGACCGCAATGGTCGAGAAGGCCGCCGCAACCCGCCCGACGAAACTGGCCAAAGCAGCTTAAGCAACTGCCGCCGCTGCATAGTGAAGATCGAAGGCTGCCCACATCGATGTCGGCGGCCTTCATTCCTTTGCCTTCGGGCTCCCGCAGGACCGCTATGGCGTTCCGTTGCGGTCTTGGACAAAGGGGTATCAAGGTTTCCGTCAGGCAAAATACATTGAGCCGGACGCTGCAGTGCAGAGCCGGTGCTCTCCATCTGTCCGGGGCTTTAAAGTCCCGCCTTAACAAAGCCCCCCGCGACTTGCCATCGCTCTACGGGCCGACGGGCGGTAAGTACCGCCCATCCCTGAAACAATGTCTTGCGGGTTTTGTTGTTTAAAACTCGTCCCATCCGTCCGACGAAGCAGCGCGGGAGCCAAGCGAGCCCGCCACCTTTGCCATCATGCGGCGGGCCGGAGAGGCAACCGGTTTGCTCGTTGACGCCGCCAGACCAAGGTGACGCGGAGCGGTCCGCTCCGCAGCGAGGCCGAGTTGAAACCCGTCTATCAACTCGCGCAGACGAGCGGTCTCCTGGGCCAGCGTCGCGCTGGCGGCATTCGTCTCTTCCACCATCGCAGCGTTCTGCTGCGTCACCTGATCCATCTGGTTGACGGCGGAATTGACCTCCGAAAGGCCGGTCGCCTGCTCCCTGGCGGAACTTGTGATGGCCTCCATATGCTCGTTGACCGCAACAATATTCTCCTGGATCGTGCGAAGCGCCTCGCCCGTTTCGCTGACGAGCTTCACCCCCGTGCTCACTTCGTGCGAGGAGTTGCGGATGAGTTCCTTGATTTCCTTCGCGGCCTGAGCCGAGCGCTGGGCCAGTTCGCGAACCTCCTGCGCCACGACGGCAAATCCCTTGCCGGCATCGCCGGCACGGGCCGCCTCTACCCCGGCGTTGAGAGCCAGAAGGTTGGTTTGAAAGGCAATTTCATCTATCACACCGATGATATTGGAAATTTGGTTTGACGACGTCTCGATCCGCGACATCGCCCCGACGGCGTCAGCGACGACTTTTCCAGACCGCTGGGCATTTTCGCTTGCAGTGGTTGCGGCATGCCGTGCTTCGTCGGCACGCTTGGAAGCATTCGTCACATTCACGGTGATCTGGTCAAGCGCCGCGGCAGTCTCTTCCAGTGAGGCGGCCTGCTGCTCCGTCCGCTTGGACAGATCTTCCGCGCTCTGGCTGATCTCACGCGTTCCCGTATCGATCTGGCCGGTCGACTGGGACACTGCGCCGAGCGTATTTCTCATTTGGCTCAGTGTATCATTCATCGTCCGGCGCAGGCCTTCGAAATCTGTGGCAAAAGCCTCGTCAATGGTGAAGGACAGATCGCCTTGTGACAGCCGCGTGAGGGCCGCGCCGATCGTATTCACCGCATGAACGCGCGCCGTCACGTCGGTCGCGAATTTCACCACCTTCGTGATTTTGCCTTTGACGTCAAGGATCGGATTATAGGATGCATTGATGGAGACGATCTTGCCGTTTTTGCCAACGCGGGTGAATTCGCCAGCCTGGAACTCGCCGCGACGCAGTGCAGCCCAGAATTCCCTGTATTCGGGCGACTGGGCATAATCCTGGGCAACCAGCATATTGTGGTTACGCCCCTTGATCTCGTCCAGGCGATAGCCCAGCGTTTTGAGGAAATTGTCGTTTGCGGTGACGATATCACCGTCTACCGTGAATTCGATGATGCCCTGAACGCGGCTGATCGCCACCATCTGGCCCTGGAAGTCCAGATTCTGGAGCCGCTCCTTCGCGTCTGCCCATTCCACGACGAACCCGCTCGTCTTGTTGCCCTCTCGCAGCGGGTTTACGATAAGATCGAAAGCGCGGTGCCCGACCCAGATCGTTGCCTTATGCTGCGTCTTGAGGGCGGCAAGCATGTTGCGCTGATGCGACGGATTTTTGTGAAAGATGTCGATATTGCTGCCAATGAGTTTGGCGAAGTCGAAACGAGGCAGTTCCTTCTTGAGATCGGTCTCGGCCTCCTTGAGCAGTTCCATGACTGCATCATTCATATACCGAATGTTGAGATCGGCATCTGCAATCATGATATTTGCGGTAATCAGCTTCATCGAGTTGGACTGCATGCGGGAAATCTTGGAAGTGCCGAACATCTGATCCTCCTTTAAATCAATGTCGTCGAGGCCAGATCATTGCCTCCCTTTGCGCTCGTCGTTTATCGACCATCGCTGTAAACAGCGTGCGCTCCTGAATTCGACTCAAACATATGTGCAATTGTTTAAATTTTAGTAACTTTTGATTTACCACGCAGGAGAACTGCTTTTCCCATCAGGTGAGTCGGATCCCACGGATCGGCCTCAACGATCCGCCCGCGGCCACTCAGGCGGCAGTTTGAGGCCGCGCTCGTGACAACGCAGCCGCTGAAGGTGAAGGCCCATCTGCAGCGGTCGCGGAGCTTCGTCTCGCCTGCATTGCGACAGTCTTGATCCAGCCGAACGCCTCCTCGATGCGCTTGCGGATACGTGAACTGAACCCATTTCAACCGGATAGTCGGCATAAACAGAAAGGCTCAAGCACAGGCTTGAGGCAATTCATCAGGCTAAATCAACCGAGCGGATCTGTCCGGTCAAACGGGGCCACTCAAGCTTGCCATAACACAGGGAGACTTGTAAAATTCGTCGCCTTGAAGGGATGGGAACCATCGACCTGCCCGCCGGCTTTACCAATGGGCTGCTATAATTCGCCTTTGCGGCAAAATGTCGCGGCAAATGCCGCATGAAATAGCTTCCTCTATGTGGGTGTAGCGGCCATTCGTTACAGAGCCGCGCAGAACCCTGATGAAGAAGTCGATCTGGTCACGAAGATGTCCTTCAGCAGCATTGCCTTCCCGGACCCGATCACCGCGTGATAGAATGGCGCGACAGATCCTACCGTCGATTTCTGGAAGCCGATATGGTGGAAGTGTTCTTCCGCCCTATCGGGGATGCGCTCACGCCAGCTCGCGACTTCGGTGCCTGTGCCGCCCTGTGGGATCGTGACACGGACACTCTATTCTGCCGCCAGTGCCAACGGCTGCGGCCGGTGTTCGACCGCCTCCTCGTTTCCGTGTGCTTTGGGTGGCTTGATCCGGAACCACACGGCATAGAGTGCCGGTAGGAAGAGCAGGATCATTGCCGTTCCTGCCGCCGTTCCGCCGATCAGCGTATAGGCCATCGATCCCCAGAACACGGAGTGGGTCAGAGGTATGAACGCGAGGATCGCCGCAAGCGCCGTCAGGATCACGGGGCGTGTCCGCTGCACGGTCGCCTCGATGACGGCATGATAGTCGTCAAGACCCGCCGCCTGGTTCTCCTTGATCTGCTCTGTCAGGATCAGGGTGTTGCGCATCAGGATTCCGGCCAGACCGATCAATCCGAGAATGGCATTGAAGCCGAAGGGCTGATTGAACAGGAGCAGGGTCGGAACCACGCCGGCAAGGCCAAGCGGCGCGGTCAGCATCACCATGGTCATCGTCGACAGGCTACGGACCTGCAGGATGATGACGATCAACGTTGCCGCGATCATCAAAGGGAAGACCTGGGCAAGTGCGACATTGGCCTTGAGGGACTCCTCGATATTGCCCCCCATTTCGATGCGGTATCCCACAGGCAGAGACGCGATCAACGGCTGAAGGGCCTTCATCACCTGTTGCGAGACCTCCGGGGGCTGCGTCGCTTCGTTGATGTCGGACCTGATCGTGATGACCGGTATCCGGTCGCGACGTTTCAGGATCGGCTCCTCGAACCGGATCTCGGAATGCCCGAGCTGATCCAGCGGGACCTGGCGGCCATCCCTGCTCATCAGCGAGAAGTCCGCAAGCCGCGACGGGTCCAGGCGGTTGTCGCCAGCGCTGCGCGCAACGACAGGCACGTTGCGGATGTTGTCACGGACCTGCGTGACGGGGATGCCGGTGAGCAGCATCTGCATCTGCTGGGCCGCCTCCGATGGAGAAAGACCAATCAGATTGAGCCGTTCCTGGTCGGGGACGAAGCGCAGAACAGGTGTCCGGTTGCCCCAGTCGCGGTTGGCCTGGCGGACATCGGGAACGGTTTTCATGATGGTCAGAGCCTGCTCGGAGATCCCGTAGAGCTGATCCTGGTCCGGTCCCATGATCCGGAACTCCACAGGGAACGGCGTGTAAGGACCGAAGACAAGCTGGGTGACGCGAACCGAAGCTTCGGGGACAAGACCCTCCGATATGGCAGCACGGAGGCGGTGTTTCAATTCTTCGCGTGCATGGGCATCGGGCGTGAGCACGACGACCTTCGCGAAGGCAGGATCCGGCAATTCCGGTGCCATGGCGAAGAAGAACCGAGGGGCACCCTGCCCTATGTAAGCCGTGACGATATCCGTCTCGGGCTGGGTCTGTAGCCAGTCTTCGACCTTCTTCACCGCGGATGTCGTCGCCTCGATGCTGGTGCCCTCGGGCATGCGCACCTCGACCAGCACCTCCGGGCGATCCGATGTCGGGAAGAACTGCTGTTTCACGCCGCCCATGCCGACGACCGAAACGGCCATGGTGATGCCGACAACGGCGCAGACCATGAACTTATGGCGGACGGCGAACGCGACGACAGAACGCAGACGACGATAGTTCGGCGTGTCATAGATCGCGTGATGTCCGCCCTCGACCGGCTTGATATCAGGCAGCATCTTGACGCCAAGATACGGCGTGAAAGTGACCGCCACGATCCAGGAGACGATGAGCGCGAAACCGACGACCCAGAAGATGTTGCCAGCGTACTCGCCGGCCGTCGATTTTGCGAATCCTACCGGCATCAGGCCGATGATCGTGACCAGCGTGCCGGACAGCATCGGAGCCGCCGTATGGCTCCAGGCATAGGCAGCCGCCTTGATGCGGTCCATGCCCTCTTCCATCTTCACCACCATGACCTCGATGGCAATGATGGCGTCGTCCACAAGCAGGCCCAGCGCAAGGATCAGTGCGCCGAGCGTGATGCGGTCGAAGAACCGCCCGGTTTCCAGCATGATCAAAAAGACGACGGCAAGCGTCAGCGGCACCGCCAGCGCGACGACGATGCCGACGCGCCAGCCAAGTGCGACCAGGCTGACGAACAGCACGACGCCAAGCGCCATGGCGAACTTGAGCATGAACTCGCCGACGGCCTCGTCGATATTGACCGCCTGATCGCTGACCTTGGTCAGCGTCATGCCCAGCGGCAGTGTCTGCGCAATCTCGGCGGACCGAGCCTCGAGCGCCTTGCCGAGATCAAGCCCGTTCCATCCGGCCTGCATCACGGCACCCAGCATGATTGTCGGCTCGCCTTCGTGGCGGATGATGTAGGTGGCAGGATCCTGATAGCCGCGCCGCACCTCTGCCAGATCAGAGAGCTTCAGGGTTCGTCCGGCAGCCACGATCGGCGTGTCGGCAATCGCCTGCACGCTATTATAAGCTCCGTCAAAGCGGATGAAGACCTGTGGCCCCCGTGTGTCGATAGAACCCGCTGGCGTAACCGTGTTCTGTCGCTGCAACGCAGAAGCGATATCCTGCGCGGATATGCCGAGCGTCGCGAGCTTCGCGTAGGAGAACTCGACAAAAATCTGTTCGGGACGCTCGCCGACGATGTTGATTTTCTTGACACCAGGCACATGCAGGAGGTCCTGACGGATGACTTCCGCCTGCCGCACGAGATCGCGCATCGGCATGCCCTTCGCCTTCAGGGCGTAAAGGCCGAAGCTCACATCGGAGTATTCGTCGTTGACGAACGGTCCGATAACCCCGGGAGGAAGGTTGCGCGCCTCGTCGCCGAGCTTCTTGCGCGCCTGATAGAACTCGTCTGCGACGGCACTTGCCGGGGTATTGTCCTTGAGGGTGACCGTCAGGAACGCGTAGCCTGGTCTGGTTGTCGTCTCGACGCGGTCGTACCAGGTGAGTTCCTGAATGCGTTTCTCAAGCGGCTCGGCGACAAGGTCCTGCATTTCTCGGGCTGTGGCGCCCGGCCAGACTGAGGTGACTGTCAGTGTCTTGATGGTGAACGACGGATCCTCGGCGCGTCCCAGCTTCACAAAGGCGTAGGCGCCTGCGGCGGCCAGCAGAACGATGAAGAAAAGGGTCACAGCGCGTTCGCGCACAGCGATGGCGGAAAGATTGAAGGCCATTAGTTCGTCAACTCTTGGCTCGAGGCAATCCTGACCGCTGCGCCGTCGGCGAGAAGATGCGCGCCCAGTGCTACAACCTGCTGGCCCGTCCCAATCCCCGTGACAAATGCCGTCTCCTCGCCGATCTGGCGAACCTCGACCGGGGTGAACTTCACCGTCGATGTGGTGCTGTTGACCACCCACACGCCTGTACGATTTCCGTCGTCCAGGAGTGCGCCGACGGGTACCGCGACTTCCGACTGGCGGTCGGCGTCGAGGATCTTGATCGTTACAGTCGAGCCAAGCGGGGCTGAGGCTGCATCGCCTTCAAGAATATAACGCGCCTCGTAAGTCCGGGTTTGAGGATCGGCAGAATCGGAGATCTGTCGTAATCTGGCCTTGCCGCTCCGACGTCCGCCGCCATAGACACTGGCCGTAGCTTCTGAGCCGGGAGCGGGCCGCAGCGTCTCAGGTAGCCAGACGACCGCTTCACGCGGCCCGGACTGCGCCAGTTGCACCACCGTCTGGCCTGCTGCTACGACCTGTCCGGGATCTCCAAGGGTCTGGACTATGGTTCCGTCAGCGTCTGCGACAAGAAGCGTGTACAGGGTCCCGTTTTCAGCCACTTTGGCGTCAGCTTCCGCTGCCGCAAGCTGAGCCGTCGCGGTGTCGAGCGCTGCTTTTGCCTGTTCATATCGCTGTGGAGTGGCTGCCAGGCCGTTTTTTACCAGCGTCGCATAGCGCTTCTCGTCTGCCTGTGCCTGGGTCAGAACGGCACGCGCTGCGGTCACCGTATTGCGCTTCGCTGTCAGCGCCAGTTGAAGATCGGTTTCGTCCATGCGCATCAGCGCCTGGCCTTGCCTCACCTGCTGCCCCACGTCGACCATCCGCTCGACGATCTTGCCGGGAACTCGGAACCCAAGGTTACTCTGTACCCGGGAAGCGACCGTGCCTGTGAAAGAGCGCTCAGCCGTTCCGGTGGTCGTGGCCTCTGCAACCCGAACCAGGGGAGAGACTGTCCTTGGATCAGCAGCCACAGCCTCCTGCCTGGTGGGTTCAAAAACCACGAAAAAGGCTCCGGCAGCACCAGCCGCCGCCACGAGGCCTACAAGAGACAGGACATGTTTGCGTTTCATTTTTGCGTTCTCTTCTTGACCAACGATCCAGGCGAATTAGATTGCGATCTAACTCTATTTAGATTATAGATGTCAAATGAAATCTAATTGGAGGTCGACATGAGAGTGAGCCGCGCGCAAGCCGAAGAAAACCGCGACAGGGTGATAGATGTCGCGAGCCGTCTGTTTAGAGAGCATGGCTTCGACGGGATCGGCCTCAAGGATTTGATGAAAGGTGCCGGCCTCACACAAGGCGGGTTTTACAAACAATTCGCATCGAAAGACAACCTCGCTGCACTTGCGTCAAGGCGCGCCATGGAAAGCGCTACACGCAGATGGTCCTCGGCGGCGAATGACAGTGCCGATCCGCTTAAGGCTGTCATGGCATTCTACCTTTCCCCTGACCACAGGGGAGAAAAGGCGGAAGGTTGCCCTTTGGTGGCGCTGGGATCAGACGCGGCTCGCCAGAGCGCGGAAGTCAGGCAACCTTTTGAGGATGGGATGCGTGCGCATTTCGAGGTGCTGGAGGAACTGATAGGTGACGACAAGAGCCCCGAAACAGAAAAAAAGGCCATGGCAATCCTCTCGCTCATGGTGGGCGCCGTGATGTTATCGCGGATCATGGAAGACGAAAACCTGTCTCAGGGCATTCTCGACGCAGCCGCTGACGAAGTCAGGCGCATCGCGCGCCGTGACAATGTCGCCTGAAGGATAAGCCGGGTTCGACGACCTGGCGCGGAAAAGTGCCAAAGTTTAGCTCCCGCCCTGGGAAAGTGAGTGCATCCCAAGGCTCCTGGATAAACCGCATGTTTAGAGAAGTGACCCTTACCGGATCGTCGGTCAGGACGCTGAAGGCATGCCTAATTTTTCACAGTGAAGACAGGTGGAAGTAAGATGCGCCGTATCGTTGTAACGGGAATGGGAGCCGTCAGCCCCCTTGGTGCGAATGTCGGTATCTCATGGTCGCGTCTGCTTGCCGGACAGAGCGGTATCCGGCGACTGCCTGAAGATATCGTCGGAGACCTGCCTTCGAAAATTGGAGGTGTTGTCCCCTCGTTCGCGGAGGATCCCGAAGGCGGCTTCGATCCCGATACGATCATGGTTGCGAAGGACCAGCGCAAGGTCGACAGGTTCATCATATTTGCTCTCGCGGCCGCTGATGAGGCCCTCGCGCAGGCGAACTGGACGCCGACGTCGAATGAGGACAAACTACGGACCGCGACGATCATCGCGTCCGGTATCGGCGGCTTTCCTGCCATCACCGAAGCGGTCCGCACCGTCGATCAACGCGGTGTACGCCGTCTTTCACCTTTCACCATACCGTCTTTTCTCGTCAACCTCGCAGCGGGACAGGTCTCGATCCGCCATGGCTTCAAAGGCCCCCTCGGCGCACCCGTGACGGCATGTGCGGCCGGCGTCCAGGCAATCGGAGACGCCGCCAGGCTCATCCGATCCAATGAAGCAGACATTGCGATTTGCGGCGGAACAGAAGCTTGCATGAATATCGTCAGCCTCGGCGGTTTTGCGGCCGCCAGATCGCTATCGACCGGGTTCAACGAGACCCCGAGCCGGGCATCACGTCCCTTTGACATGTCACGCGACGGGTTCGTCATGGGCGAAGGAGCCGGAATGCTGGTGATTGAAGCCCTAAGCCATGCACTTGCGCGTGGTGCAACGCCACTTGCCGAACTCGTTGGATACGGCACAACAGCCGATGCCCATCACATCACCTCCGGTCCCGAAGATGGAAACGGCGCACGCAGAGCCATGGAGATCGCCATTGCGCAGGCTGGCATTTCCGCGCGGGAGATCGGTCATCTGAACGCCCATGCGACGTCCACCCCGGTGGGGGATCTTGGAGAAATAAGGGCCATCAAGGGCGTGTTCGGTTCCGACAGATCGATTGCTGTCAGCGGCACCAAATCCGCGACAGGACACTTGCTTGGCGCAGCAGGAGGACTGGAAGCCATCTTCACCATTCTGGCGCTTCGGAACCAGATTGCACCACCGACCCTGAACCTGAACGACCCCGATCCTGAGGCCGAAGGCATCGATTTCGTGGCAAACCAGTCGCGCCGAACAGACGCTGGGTACGCCATAACCAACGGTTTCGGCTTTGGTGGCGTCAATGCCAGCGCAATTTTCAAGCGCTGGTCACGTGGCAGCGTCAATCGCTCACCTTTCACTGGCTGACAGGCATCTTCGTCCAACCACGTTATGAAATCCTGTCCGAGAGCTTACCGTCTATGAAACCGACAATGGTGACTGCGCCAAACATTCGTCCTCTCAAGCCAGGGATTACCGTCATTGGTGTTGGCGGCGGTGGTGGCAATGCTATCAACAATATGATCGCGCAGACGCTGACGCCGACATCGTCGTTGGCGCAGGTGGATTGACGACCTTCCGGCGCGTGACCATGCCGCAGTCATACTCTCGATGAGCTGGGCGAACGGCGGGCTGAGCCGGCCGCGGCGTCTCTCGTCCAGCGCCTGCATGAAATCGGCGACCTCCACCGGCGGTTCAGAGGTGATCAGTGATAGTCGATCAAACTTTGTGAAAGGATAGCCGCCTTTGATGATGACGATTGAACAATCTTGCCCGAGAGGCAGTAGGCCCGGAAAAAAGTCCGGAATACCGGTGGCGCGGTCATGCCCCACCGGCAATGCGATATCGACCGTATCAAATCGTGCAAAGTCCAGCACCGTGGCCAGCAAGGCGGGAGGTGGCTTGAGCTTATCTCGCGATTAGCCCGCGCCACTGTCTGTCGTAGTATTCCTGATAAGGGGTAGATGGATTGATCGAAAAGCACGGCCTCCTTGGAAGGGCTCAGGACACCACGCCCCCCCAACTGTCGCGGCGGAGATCGTACCAGTGCCGATAAATCCGTAGATCATCTTCAGGCCACGGCCTGCGCACCCGTTATCTCGACCAGCGATCCGCACATGAATGCAGCTTCGTCGGACGCCAAGAACGCGACCAGCGCGGCGACCTCGTCGGGCTTCCCGATACGGCCGAACGGAACCATCTTATCGAGATCGGCGATCGTGCGACCCGAACGTTTGACGCCAGCTTCGAGCATGGGCGTATGGATTTCGCCGGGGCACACGGCGTTCACGCGAACCTTGTCGGGGGCGTAGTCGCGCGCGAGGTTTTGCGTGAAGGCGGCGACGGCGGCTTTGGTGGTGTTGTATGCAATATGGTTCGGCGCCGGATAGAGGCCCCACTGCGACGCCGTGTTGACGATCGCCCCGCCACCGCCGGAAATCATATGCGGAAGTGCCGCCCGGCAGAGATGGAACATCGAGTCGAGGTTCACCGTAAAGCTGATGTCCCAGTCCTCGTCGGACAGCGACAGCAGATTTCCACGACGATTGATACCAGCATTGTTGACAAGAACGTCTAACCGGTCGCTGAGAGCGAACGCCTTCCGGACCAGATCGAGGCAGGAGTCCTTCTTTGAAATGTCCGCAGCAACGACCGTTGCCGCGCCGCCTTCCGCCTCGATGCCCTTGACCACTTCCCGAGCGGCCTCTTCGTTCACGTCCGTGACAACGACCAGTGCGCCTTCCGAAGCCAAGCGTCGGGCGATGGCAGAGCCGATGCCGCCACCGGCACCCGTGACGATGGCAACCTTGTTTTCAAAACGCTTCATGGTGTCTCTCCTCTTTATCTGATGTAGCTTCCGCCGTTGACGTCCAGCGTCGCACCGTTGAGCGACGCCTGTCCCGGTCGTAGAATGAATGCGACGAGTTCGGCGACTTCGCTCGGTTCGGCCATCTCGCCGATCGGAATATCCGCAACTGCTGCAGCCTTGCCGTGAGCTGCAATGAATTCTTCAGCCATATCGGTTCGCACCCAGCCCGGCGCGATGGCGATCGCGGTCACGCCATCGGCTCCGAAGCTGCGGGCGATCGATTTCGTCAGATTGACGAGCGCCGCCTTCGTGGACCCGTAGGGCATGGCGTCGGCCGCGTAGCCGCGCTGCCCTGCCCGGCTCGCCATGTTCACGATCCGACCACCGCCATTGGCCTTGAAATGGCGAATGGCCTCCTTGCAGAGATCGGCGGCGGCGAAGAAGTTTATCTGAAATTCGCGCTGCCACGCGGCCTTCCAATCAACCGCCGAGCTCTCGATGGAAATCTCCGTGCGGATGCCAGCATTGTTGACGAGACCGTGGATACGCCCGGCCGTTTCAACGGCCCTCGTCCAGAGGTCGAATGGGCCCTGCGGCGTCGACAAATCTGCCTGAACAATCCACCCGTTTCCGCCGGCCTCGGCGAGAAGCGCCTCGGCTCGGGACTTGTCGCGGCCGTAGTGAATGATCGCTTGTGCGCCCTCTTTAGCGATTTCTCGCACGATCGCGGCGCCGATCCCGCCTGACGCGCCAGTAACGAGGATGGTCTGTCCTTCGAGTGTCTTTGTCATGTCCTCACCCTATTTCAGAAGGCCGACCTGCGGCCCCCACGTGTCAGATAGCGCGAATCCGATCCTGAACGGATCGTCCTCCGCGACGCGCAGCTCCGTGCGGCCATAGACGTAACCTCGCCCGGTGATCCGCGGCAGAACTGCCTTTCGGCCTGCGATTTCGGTTTCACCAATTGCCTCGGCCGTGAACTCCCCGCCGATAATCGAGCGCGACGTCCGGACGTCTCCCACCGAAACCAGGCCGCGGGCGTGAAACGTCGCAAGGTTGGCGGAACTGCCCGTTCCGCAGGGCGAACGATCAACCCGGCCAGGCATCAACGTCGTGCAGGTTCGCACCGCGCCGTCAGGCTCGTTGTCGCGGAACATGACATAGGCGATCTCGTCGACGCCTGGGAGCGTCGGATGTGACACGCTGACCTGCTCGGCGAGACGTCGCTTGAGTTCGATCCCCGCCTCCGCAAGGGCGCGCGCATTCTCTGGTGCTATCGCCAACCCGACCTGGCCGACATCGACCAAGGCATAGTAGACTCCACCGAACGCGATATCGACCTTGAGGCGTCCCCACTGGGGCGTTTCGATCTCGTGGTCGAGACGGTCGGCGAAGCTCGCTACATTGTCGAGGCTGACGGTGACGCAGCGGCCATTCTCGCATCGCGCTCTCGCGACGATCAGGCCGGCCGGCGTGTCGAGCCGAATTGTTGTCTCTGGTTCGACCATGGCGACGCGGCCACTTTCAAGGAGTGCGGTGACGACGCAGATGCAGTTGCTTCCAGACATAGGATGAGCCCGGTCGGCCTGCAGCACGATGAACCCGGCGTCGGCGTCCGGCCGCGTCGGGGCGACGAGCAGGTTCACCGACATGGCGACGTTCGCACGCGGTTCGAAGGTGACGAACCGGCGAAGACTGTCGTCCACGTCGTTGATGTGGTTCATCTTGTCCAGCATTGTCGCTCCGGGGGTCTCCGGAGCGCCGCCGACGAGGACGTGCCCGAGTTCGCCCTGGCAATGAACCAGCAGGAGGTCGAGATGCTTCCCGGATTCCATATTGGGCGACCTCACTTGATGTACCAGCCCCATGGCTTGTCGGTCACATACTTGGTGATCTGCTTGGTTTCGAGATAGTTATCGAGCCCCCAGCGCCCCAGCTCACGACCGATGCCTGACTCCTTGTAGCCGCCCCATGGCGCCTCAGTGAATGTCGGCTGTGAACAATTGATCCAGACGATGCCGGCGCGGAACGCAGCCGCGACGCGTTCCGCGCGAACGTCGTCCTTCGACATGACGGCCGCTCCGAGGCCGAAACGGGAGTCGTTCGAAAGCTCGATCGCCTCTTCCTCGGTCTTGAACGGCTTGACGCAGACGACGGGGCCGAAGATCTCCTCGATCCACGCGTCGCTGTCCAGTGGCACGTCGGTCAGGATTGTCGGCTGCAGATAGTAGCCCTTGTCGAATCCTTCCGGACGTTCGCCGCCGCAGGCAACGGTGGCTCCTGCCTTCCGCGCACCCTCGATCGCGGCGACGACGTTCTCGTACTGCTTCTTGGAGACCAAAGGCCCGAGAAGGACCCCTTCGTCCATCCCATTGCCGATCTTGATCTTCTTCGTCTCCTCAACCAATCGGGCCATGAAGCGGTCGTAGATCGTATCCTGGACCAGCACGCGCGACGTCCCGGAGCAGACCTGTCCCTGGTTCCAGAAGATGCCGAACATAACCCATTCGACGGCGTCATCGATATCCGCGTCCTCGAAGACCACGAACGGCGACTTGCCACCGAGTTCAAGGCTGATGCGCTTGATGTCGCGTGCAGCGGCCGCCATGATCTTCGAGCCAACCGGGCCAGAGCCCGTGAAGGCCAGCTTGTCGACGCCCTTGTGATCGATGATCGCCTGCCCGGCGACAGAGCCGCTACCCGTAAGGACATTCAGGACGCCCGGAGGAAGCCCGGCCTCGTCGGCGACGGCCGCAAGTTCAAGCGCCGTCAGCGACGTGAGTTCTGCGGGTTTCAGGACGATCGTGCAGCCTGCCGCGAGCGCTGGCGCCACCTTCCAGGCGGCCATCAGGAGTGGAAAGTTCCACGGGATGATCGCGCCGGCGACCCCGATCGGTTCCTTGACCGCCTTCGAGGTGAAACGCTCGTCAGGAAGGGAAACGATCTCCTCAGGATTGTTGTCGAGCTGTTCGGCCAGACCCGCGTAGTAGTCGAAGCAGCCGGCCGCGTCCGCAATGTCCCAGTCGGCTTCCGGAAACGGCTTGCCATTGTCGAGGACTTCGAGCTTGGCGATTTCCGCCTGACGGGCGCGGATACCGTCGGCGATCGCGCGCAGATACTTGGCGCGCTGCGCGCCCGTGAGCTTTGGCCAGCCGTCCTTGTCGAAAGCCCGGCGCGCGGCCTTGACGGCGATATCGACGTCTTCGGCGGTCGCCGAGGCGATCATCTGGATCACTTCCTCCGTCGCCGGGTTCGTCACGGTGGAAGAGCCGCCCATGACCGGCTTCACCCACTTGCCATCGATGTAGAGTTCGGTTCGCATTGTCGTTTCCCTTGCCTTCGTTGGCCGCACGCGGTTCAGAACCGGTCGACGCGATAGGGTTTCATATCGACGGGCGGCGTCGCACCCGTCATGAGATCCGTCATCAGACGGGCTGTGGTCGCCCCGTAGGTCAGTCCGAGATGCCCGTGGCCCGTGGCGTACCAGACATTGCTCCTCTTGGCCGACCGGCCCATGACCGGGACGGTGTCGGGCATGGCCGGACGGTGGCCCATCCATTCCGTGGCGCCCTCGACCTTCAGCTCGGGAAGCGCCTCCCTTGCCCGCTTCACCAGCACCTTCGCGCGACGGTAATCGGGGGCGGCGTCGAGGCCCGCCATCTCGACCGTGCCGCCGACACGGATGCCGCCTGCCGTGGGCGTCACCATGAAGGCGCGCGCGGGCCAGATGAGAGAGTGGCGCATGGAGACGCCCGGCGCCTGGATCTGGGTGTGGTAGCCCCGCTCCGTCTCGAGCGGGATCGGCTCGCCGAGCATGGCGGAAAGACGCCCGGTGAAGGCGCCCGCAGCAAGAACCACCCTGCCCGCTTGAAGGCTTCGGCCGTCTTTCAAACGCACGGCGCTGACGCCGACGCTATCCTGCTCGAAGCCCACGACCTCGCCGGTCTGTACAGAACCGCCAAGCTTCTTGAACTGGTCCGCAAGCGCGACCACGAGCGCGTAGGGATCGGCGATGGACCGGTTGTCTGGGAAGAGCACGGCTTTGCCGATCTTCGTGGTGATGGCCGGTTCGAGATCGCGAATGGCGTTGCCGCCCAGGACTTCGTAGCGAAAGCCGAAGCGGTCGAGAATGTCGATATGTTCGCGGTCGGCCTTGAATTCAGCCTCGTCGGTGTAGACGCTGAGGCATCCTTCCGCTGAGATCATGTGCTGGAGGCCAGTCTCGGCGAGCAGTGCGTCCAGGTCTTCGTAGACGCGACGGCACAAAACAGCGCCCGCCGCCTCCAGTTCGCGAAGTTTCGATGGTCGACTGGCTGCTATGAATCGCAGGAACCAGGGGAAAAGCTTTGGCATATAGGAGGGCCGAATACGGACCGGCCCTTCGGGATCCAGCATCCATCCCGGCATTTGCGCCCAGATCCCCGGACGGGACGCGGGCATGAACTCTGTCACGGCGATGCTTGCCATGTTGCCATAGGACGCGCCGGTCCCCGGCTCGTTGCGATCCAGGAGCACGACGGTCTCGCCACGACGCTGTAGCTGGTAGGCGATTGCGGTGCCGATGATCCCGGCGCCGATGACGATGGTTTGAGACACTTCAGTTCCTCGATCTGTGGAGACGGCCGGAGTTTCGATCCCGGCCGTCTGCTTCCCTTACCAGTTCAGGATCGGCTGCATCGCGGCCTTGAATTCGGCCTTTTCCTCAGCGGTCAGCTCTCCGAGGGGAGCACGCGTGATACCGACCGGAAGCCCCTGGAGTTCGCACCCGTACTTCACCTTCTGCACGAACTTTCCACTCTCGAGGATGTTCATTGCGCGGTAGAGAACGATCATCTTCTCCCGCGCCGCCTTCAGGTCGCCTGAGCGGAAGGTGCGGTCGAGATCGACGCAGGCCTTTGCCATGCAGTTGGCAGGTCCGCAGATCCATGAGTCGGCGCCCCAGAACATGAAATCGAGAGCGATGTCGTCGGAACCGGACACGAGGTCGATACGACCATTGTAACGCGCATGGATGTCGATTGCGCGCTGAAGCGATCCGGAGCTTTCCTTGATCCCAAGCACGCGCGGATCGTCGGCAAGCGCATCCAGAATATCGAAGCCGATCTCGACGCCGTCCTTGTAGGGGTAGCTGTAGAGCACGAGGTTGATGTCCGTTTCCTTCAACACCGTCTGGAAGTGCGAGAGAAGCTCGTCCTGCGTCGGACGCGTGTAGAACGGGGTCGCCAGCAAGACCGTATCATAACCGATCTCCTTTGCCGCGAGAGTGTTCTCGATCACCTCGCGAGTGGCGGGTGCGTTGGTCCCCGCGATCAGGATTTCGCCTTCGTTCGCGAAATCCTTGACGAACTTCAGCACGTCCAGACGCTCGCCGTTGGAAAGGGCCGAATATTCGCCCGTCGAGCCCATCGGAACCCAGCCTGTGACGCCAGCGGCGCGGAGCGCCGTCAGGTGCTTTTCGTAGGCCTTGAAGTCGACCTTTCCGTTCGCGTCGAACGGGGTGATGAGAGCTGGCATGACGCCGGAAAGTTTCATGGATGGATCTCCTGTAACGGACCGCTAGATTGCGAGTTTCTTGAGAATGCGTCCCTCGACGAGCGTGACGGCTCGGGTCAGCGGGAAAGCGATGACGAAGTAGCTGAGAGCGACCACGGTCAGCACTTCGACCGGCCGGGCCGTGTTGTTGGAAATGTTCTGGCCGACGAACATGAGGTCGGCCATGCCGACCGCCGAGACCAGCGCGCTTTCCTTGAAGAGGCTGACGCAATTCGACAGAAGCGTCGGGATCGCCCGCAGGACAGCTTGAGGAAGAATGACGCTGGTCACCTGGACTCTCGGGGGCAGACCGAGGGCCACGCACGCATCCCTCTGCTCCGGCCCGATCGACTTGAGGCTGGCGCGAAACGTCTCGCTGGTGATCGCTCCCATGTAGAGCGTCAAGGCGATGACTCCTGAGGCGAAGTTCGAGAGTTCCACGCCCAGGACCAGAGGAAGGCAGAAGAAAATCCAGAAAAACTGGATGAGGACGGGCGTGCCGCGGAAGAACTCCACGTAGGTCCCTGAGATCAGTCGGAGAACGGTGCTGCGCGATGCGCGTGCCAGGCCTGTGAGAAAGCCCAGCGTGCATCCCAGCACGATGCAGACTGCTGTGAGCTGCAACGTCGTCATGAGCCCGAGAAGGAGCGCATGGTCGAACCTTGCGAGGACGGAGAAATCAAGCGACATCTGGACCTCCTAGCTTGTAAGCTGTTGGCGGCGGCGCTCGAGCAGGCCGACGATCTGGGTGATGGGGAAAGACACCGCGAAGTAGATGAGAGCCACGACGGTGAAGGTTTCGATCGGACGATATGTCTCCGTTGCCAGCGATTTCCCCTCATACATGAGGTCGGCGATCGCAACGATGGCGACGAGCGAGCTCTGCTGGAAGATGACGATGCCGTTCGTCAGAAGGACCGGTATGGAGGCCCGGAAGGCGGTCGGAAACACGATGTGGAGAACGCGTTGCCAGGGATTGAGCCCCAGCGCGATGCCGGCGTCGATCTGTTCTTTCGGAACCGCCTGGATCGATGCGCGGTAAGCCTCGGCGTTGAAGGCCGTGAGGTTCAGGCCGAGTGCCAGCACCCCCATCGTTATCGGATCGAGAAAGACGTCGAACAGCATGGGCACGCAATAGAAGATCCAGACGATCTGGACGATCGCCGGCGTACACCGGAAGAACTCGACAAACAGCATGAATGGCATGCGCAGGAGGCGGTAAGGGCTCATCAACAGCAGGGCAAGGCCAAAGCCCGCGACAATGCCGATGACGTTCGCCGCGGCGGTCAGTTCGAGCGAGACAACAAGCCCCCGCAAGAGCGGCGCAAAAGTGATGGAGTTGAAATCGAACGTGTAATTCATCGCCACCTCCTATTGCTTGATGTGGAAAACGCGGTCGATGAAGTCCTTTGTGCGCTCCTCCTTCGGAGACCCGAGCACCTGCTCGGGCGGACCGTCTTCGACGACAACGCCGCCAGCGCAGAAGATCACGCGGGAAGCGATGTTCTTGGCGAACCACATGTCGTGCGTGACGATCATCATCGGCATGTTCTGCGAGGCGAGTTGCATGATCACCTGCTCGACTTCGCTGACAAGTTCCGGGTCGAGCGCGGACGTCACCTCGTCGAACAGCATCAGCTTCGGATCGAGCATCAACGCACGCGCAATGGCGACGCGCTGCTTCTGGCCACCGGATAACTGGGCGGGGTAAGCCCTGGCTTTTGCGCCCAGGCCGAACCGTTCAAGGAGTGCCTGCGCCCGGGCCTGCGCCGACGCCTTCGGTTCACCGCGAACCTTGCATGGTGCGAGCATAAGGTTCTGTATGACGCTGAGATGCGGGAACAGCGTGTAGTGCTGGAACACCATGCCGATCGAACGGCGAACATTGGTGTCGATCGAGGTCTTCTTGGCAAGCCCTTCCGACGAGATGTAGGGCTTGCCGTCGAAACTGATCGAACCGCTGTCGATCTGTTCGAGCCCCATCATGACGCGAAGAAGCGTGCTTTTGCCCCCGCCGCTCGGGCCGATCACAACGACGCGGTCGCCGGGCTTCATTTCGATGTCGATGCCCTTGAGTACTTGGACTGCACCATCGCCGTAGCTTTTATGCAGAGCTTGCATTTTAACGAGTGGAAGGCTGAGAGACATGATGATGGCCGATCTCGGATTGACATCGAGTGCGGGGACGGCGTCGACGCATGTGCATCGACGCCGCTGGCGATGTTAGTTCGAGCCCTTGAGGACTTGATCGACGGCCTTCTTGATCAGCTCATCGACGTGGCCGGTCGCGACCTTCTCTTCCAGGAAGATGTTGACCACTTCGACGTCGGAAGCCGCCATGTCGTGCGGCAGGCCGAAGGACACGCCCTGCTTTGCGAGCGCCGGCGTCGGGCTGAACGCGACCGCCCAATCCGCATTTGCCTGCGTCAGAAGCAGGTTGGTGTCCGACGCGTCGACCAGGATGTCTGCACGCTTGGACGTCAGCGCCAGGCGAGTCTCGTCGTTGCCCGGCAGGCGCATGATCGTGGCAGTCTTGACTGCGGACGAGATGGCCTTGTCCTGTGCGGTTCCGGACATCACCGCAATCGTCACGCCTTCCTTGTCGATGTCCGCGACGGTCGAGGCACCGGCAGGAATCTTCGGGTTGGCTTTGTTGTAGGCAAGCGAGATCTGGTATTCCATCGCGGGGACGGAGAACTGGACGGCCATGGCGCGAGCGGGCGTGCGGTTGAGGGCGAGGGACATATCCCACTTGCCCGCCTGAAGGCCAGCAACAATATTGTCCCAGGTCGTGTCGACGAATTCCGGTTTGACCTTCAGGGCGTCGGCAAATTCCTTGCAGAGATCCGCGAAGAAACCGGAATATTCACCGGTTGCGGGGTCGCGCATGACATAGGGTGGGGCTACCGCCGCACCACATTTCAGAGCGCCGGCCTTCTGCACGCCCTGCCAGTAACCTTCGGCGGTCTGGGCGTGAACGGACGTGGCAGACATGCCTGCCAAAAGGGCGAGCGCAGGCAACGCCCGCACGGCGGACGTGATCAACTTCGAGAGCATCGGCTTTCCTCTGTTTTGCTATGCGCGGGGTGCGCGGTTCCACTTGTCGGCTATGGCCGTTTCTATTGTTTATGTCGGCTTCGTGTCGACTGAATAAAATATGTCAACAGCGTGTCGACAAAGTCAAGCGGAAAAATTACATTGCTGTGACAGGGTTTTTCTGGCCCAATGCCACCCATGCAAAGGAAAGGGACCTAAGTGTCTGAAGAGACTGAAGTGAAAAGGGTGCGTGGAACCGGCTCGCGAAGCGTGTATGAGAGCCTGAGGAACGAGATTCTCTCGCTGGCTCTTCCACCGGGGCAGCTCCTTGACGAGACAACCTTGGCAGAGCGCTTCAACATGTCTCGCGCCCCGGTGCGAGAAGCGCTCATCCGGCTCGGGTCGGACGAATTGGTCGTGACACTCGCGAACCGCAGCACGATCGTCGCACCGATCGAGGTGGCGACGTTTCCCAAATACGTGGAAGCGCTCGATATCGCACAACGGATGAACACACGTCTGGCGGCGGCGCTACGGACAGATGCGGATCTCAAGGTCATTGCCAAACGCGACAAGGTGTTCGCGGCAGCAGTCATGACCGGAAATCACCTATCCATGTCGGAAGCCAACAAAGCGTTCCACATGGCGATCGCCTATGCCGGCAAGAACCAGTATCTCGCCTCCTTCTACGAGAAGCTTCTTTCGCAGGGCCAGCGCATGCTTCACTTGCATTTCGAGTACCTTGAGAGGACCCACGAGGGTTATCTTCTGACGGACGAACATAACCAGATGTTCGAGGCGATCCGCGATCGTAACATCGATTTGGCAGATGAGCTGGCGCATGCACACACAAGGCAGTTCCAGGACAATTTCATCAATTTCATGCGTGAGAACTACACGACCGACGTCACGCTCGGCTCGTTGCGGGCGGCGGAGTAAGCGGTGTCGAAGAAGACGATAGGGTTCGTCGGGACCGGCGCGATCACCGAAGCGATGGTACGCGGTCTTCTGGCCGAACCCGCCTATGTTTCAACGATCCATGTTTCTCCACGGAATGCGGAGATTGCGACAAGGCTCGCGGCCGATTTCAGCTCCGTCGTAATCGCACCGGACAACCAAGCCGTGATCGACAGCTCCGACATGGTATGTCTGGCGATACGTCCGCAGATCGCCGAGGATGTCATTCGAGCGCTGAAATTCCGGCCCGGCCAATCCGTACTCAGCGTGATCGCCGCGACCGATCGTGGCACCCTGCAGGCATGGATCCAGACGGACGTTCACCTTATCCAGGCCATTCCTTTGCCCTTCGTCGCGGACCGGCAGGGCGTCACGGCAATCTATCCTCCCGATGCTGAAGTGGCGGATCTCTTCGACACGCTTGGCCGGGCCGTTCAATGCGCTTCGAACAAGGAATACGATCTCCTCGCGGCGGCAAGCGCGCTGATGTCGACCTACTTCGGCTTCATGGCGTTCTCCGCAGGGTGGCTGGAGGCGAACGGCCTCGAAAGATCCAAGGGGCAGGTCTATCTGTCGACGCTGTTTCACAGTCTTGCCCAATGTGCCGATCGTCCGGACGTGCACTCGTTTGAGGAACTGAGCACGGGATTCGCGACCGTGGGCGGTCTGAACGAACAGGTTCTGTCGCACTTCGGTGAGAACGGCGGCGGCGAAGCTCTTAAGTCCGCGCTCGATTCAGTCCTTGCCCGCATCGAAGGCCGCAGTTCCCGCTAGCAGTGTCTCGACAGCGGTGGTGAAACTAGAATGTCGGGGGCGTGCAGGCGCTGATCACCTCGCATGGGACAGGCCCGACGCAGCGGAAGCGGTGCGGGCGGCGGCTTTCGAAATAGTAGGCGTCGCCTGGCCCAAGGATTCGACGCTCGTCATCGACGGTAACCTCCAGCCTTCCGGATAGCACGACGCCGCCCTCCTCCCCTTCATGGACGAGAGGCACCTTTCCGGTGTCTGTCCCTGGCTGGTAGCACTCCTTCAGGATCTGAAGGCTTCGTCCAAACATATTCTCTCCCACCTGGCGATAGGAGATACCACCCTTCCCGATTTCCACGAGTTCCTCTGCCGCGTAGAAAGCCTTTTTGGGCGTCTCCGGCTCAAGCGAGAAGAACTCCGCCAAGCCGATCGGAATGCCGTCAAGGATCCGTTTCAAGGCTCCGACGGAGGGATTGGTGCTGTTCGATTCGATCAGCGAGATCGTTGAGTTCGGCACGCCGGTTTTCTTGGCGAGCTCGCGTTGCGAGAGATTGTGGGCCGTCCGGACGTAACGCAGCCGGTTTCCGATATCGAAGGTCATGAGAGGGTGTTCGTGTTGTTCAACATAGCCAAAATTATACATCGAACCTATTATATTTCAATAGGTTACGAAGAGACAGAAAAGGGCTTGTTTCGACATCTGAAATGCCTGAAACAGGCCTCACGCGAAGGAGAGCAAGATGGATCAGATCAACATGAAGAACGAACCGGTACTGGATAACTTCTGGATGCCGTTTACCGCGAACCGCCAATTCAAGGCGGCGCCGCGTCTCCTCGCGTCGGCCGAGGGTATGTACTACACCGACGTGGACGGAAACCGGGTGTTGGACGGCACCGCGGGCCTGTGGTGCTGCAACGTCGGCCACGGGCGCAGGAAGATTTCCGAAGCGGTGGAGCGCCAGCTCACCACGCTGGACTTCGCCCCGACCTTCCAGATGGGCCACCCTATCGCCTTCGACTTCGCCGCAAAGCTCGCGAAGATCGCGCCAGGCGGGCCTGACAACCGGCTCGACCGGGTCTTCTTCACGGGCTCCGGATCAGAGTCCGTCGACACCGCCTTGAAGATCGCGATCGCCTATCAGCGCGCCATCGGCCAGGGAACCCGCACCCGCATCATCGGCCGTGAGAAGGGCTACCATGGCGTCGGCTTCGGTGGCATCTCCGTCGGCGGCCTGGTCAACAACCGCCGCATGTTCCCGCAGATTCCTGCCGACCACATGCGCCATGCGCTGGATGTCGAGCGCAACGCCTACTCCAAGGGCCTCCCCGCTCATGGCATCGAACTTGCCGATGACCTCGAACGCCTTGTGCAACTCCATGGTGCCGAGACGATCGCCGCCGTCATTGTCGAGCCGATGTCCGGTTCGGCAGGCGTCATTCTGCCTCCCAAGGGCTATCTCGACAAACTGCGCGCGACTGCCGACAAGCACGGCATCCTGCTCATCTTCGACGAAGTCATCACCGGCTTTGGCCGCCTTGGCACGCCGTTCGGCACGGACTATTTCGGCGTCGTTCCCGACCTCGTCACGACGGCCAAGGGCCTTACCAACGGCGCCATTCCGATGGGCGCAGTCTTCGCAGGCCGCAAGGTGTACGACGGACTGATGGTCGGCGCCGAAAACGCCATCGAACTGTTCCATGGCTACACCTACTCGGGACACCCGGTTGCCTGCGCGGCGGGCATTGCCACCTTGGAGATCTACGAGGAGGAAGGCCTTCTCACCCGCGCCGCCGAACTCGCCGACCATTGGCAGGAGGCGCTTCACTCGCTGAAGGGCTCCCCGCATGTCGTCGACATCAGAAACCTGGGCCTCGTCGGCGCCATCGAACTGGCCCCGCGGGACGGCGCTGCGGGAACGCGCGCTTACGACGTCTTCGTCGACTGCTTCAAGAAGGGCCTGCTGATCCGCGTGACCGGCGACATCATCGCCCTCTCGCCGCCGTTGATCATCGAGAAATCCCAGATCGACGACATCGTTTCCACGATCAGCGAAGCGCTCAAGCGGGCAGTGTAACATTCCGTGCGGGTCGACTATCGGCCCGCACCACCACCTATCCGGAAATGAATTGTTTGCCTTGCAGGGCTATGAGTATTTGCGCTGCGGACACATCCCGACAGAAGGATGCCGATCGTTGGCCGCGTCTCGATAGACAGCATCACGATCGACGTCATTGCCTTGGCACTTGGCAGCGTCCGTCCCGGCAGCCTTATAGACGTCCTCGGACCGAATCAGACGTTGGAAGACACCGCTCGCGATGCCGGGACAATTCCCGACGAAATCCTGACTGGCCTCGGCCACCGCTACCACCGCCAATATCGCTGACGGCCGGAAGAGCCGCTTGTAATCGAGGGTAACATGAAAGTCGCAGTTCTCGGCGCCGGCATCATCGGCGTCACGTCCGCATATCAGCTTGCCAAGGCAGGTCACGACGTTGTCGTCGTCGATCGCCAGCCCGGCCCGGCTCTGGAGACGAGCTTTGCCAATGCAGGCGAGGTTTCATTCGGCTATTGCTCGCCTTGGGCGGCGCCTGGCATACCTCAGAAGGCTCTGAAGTGGATCTTCATGGAGCACGCTCCACTGATCCTTCGTCCGAAGTTCGATGCCGCCATGCTCTCATGGATGCTGAAGATGCTGTCGAACTGCACCTACGAAAAATACGCTCTCAACAAGAGCCGCATGCTCCGCCTCTCGGACTACAGTCGCGCCGCCTTGACGGAACTGCGTGAGGAAACCGGAATCGCATACGACGAACGCATGCGGGGGACCTTGCAACTTTTCAGGAACCAGCAGCAGCTCGACGCCTCCGCAAAGGACGTGACCGCACTGGCCGCCGATGGGATTCCTTACGAGGTTCTCGATCGCGACGAATGCATTCGCTACGAACCCGCTTTGGCACACGTCCGCGAGAAGATCGTCGGAGGGCTTCTCACTCCGGAGGACGAGACTGGCGACTGCTTCAAGTTCGCCAATGCACTTGAGAAGAAGGCGGCCGATCTCGGCGTTCGGTTTTCCTACGGCACGCCGATAAGGGGCGTGGATGTGGAGTCCGGTCGTGTTCGGGGCGTCGTGACCGGCAGCGGTCGCATCTCCGTCGATGCTGTCGTCGTCGCGCAGGGAAGCTATTCGCCGCTGCTCCTGAAGCCTCACGGCATCAATCTCCCGGTCTATCCAGTCAAGGGATATTCCTTGACGATACCGATCGACGATCCTTCCAGATCACCTGAATCGACCGTGATGGACGAGACCTACAAGATCGCCATCACGCGTCTCGGCGACCGCATCCGAGTTGGGGGAATGGCAGAGATTTCCGGCTACAACAACGATCTTCGTGCGGCACGCAGGAAAACCCTTGAGCATTCCGTCACCAATCTGTTTCCTGGCGGCGACGTTTCGAAGGCAAGCTTCTGGTCCGGCCTGCGCCCCATGACGCCGGACGGCACCCCAGTCATTGGTCCCACGAAGATCAACGGACTTTATCTAAACACGGGCCACGGAACTCTAGGCTGGACCATGAGCACCGGATCTGCGCGGGTACTGTCAGATTTGGTCAGCGGCCGTCTACCTGAGATCGACGCCGCCGGACTTGCAATAAGCCGCTATGGCGGTTCGGCAAGCACCACGATCACCGAAAGAGAGCTGGCCCGGGAAACCTGAACAGTTTCGGGCGTTTTGACTTGTCTGCGGTTTCTTCCCAACCTTGAAAAGGAGGGTCTGGAGTGGACGGGATGGCGAGATTCCCTTCGAAAGAGCTACAGTCATTCTTCGGAGAGTATCTTGTTTCATGGCCAGGCACCCGCCCAGAAAGCCGAGACTATTTGATGACGTTTACGGGATGGGAAGCGACGCAAACCTAGTCGATCCCGCCTATGACGAAGGACCGATAGTCCGCCCCGAGAAACCGGTGTTTCGCGGCAGCTTGGTATCCGGGACTGTCGTAAAAGGCGCGTGCCGCCTCCATAGTGGGAAAACTGACCATCACCACACCGTCGGGAGCTGCCCCCTCCAGAACGTCCTGAGGGCCGTGGGCGGCGAGTACGGTTCCTCCCGACCCCCCCAGCAATGGCCTCAACATTTCCGCATAAGTCTGCAGTTCAGCTGCATCGCGGCTACGTTCTTGAATGAAAATGGCATAAGCGGTCATGTTAAATCTCCTTAAGAGTTCCGGACCCGGTCGGTTGCAATTGACGACCTTGCTTAAGACGGGTCGTTTGAAGGCTGCGCGGGCTTGTCGAGGTCGAAGACGATATCGATCGCAGGGCGGATTTCGAGCTACGCTAGCCGTTGACGGGGGATATGCGGGAGCCGGATCTGCAGGTCAGGGATCGACGGTCGTCGCCCTTTCCCGTCACATCCGCCTCCCGCATCGACATCAGATCGTCTTAACGGTGATGGCGACGTCGATATTGCCCCTTACCGCGTTCGAATAGGGGCACGTCGCATGGGCCGCCTGTACGATTTCCTCAGCCGTTGCCTGATCGAGACCGGTGATCGCGACGTCGAGCGCCACTGAAAGTGCAAAACCACCGCTGCCATTTGGCTGCAAACCCACTTCGGCCACGACCACGATGTCAGTATCCTTCACCCTGATCGCCTTGTTGCGGGTGACGTGGATCACCGCATTTTCGAAGCAGGCCGCATAGCCGGCCGCGAACAGTTGCTCGGGATTAGTCGCACCGCCCTTGCCGCCCATCGTCGTGGGCAGCGCCAGCGGAAGATCAAGAAGGCCGTCTTCGCTGCGGACGGTACCGCTGCGGCCACCGATCGCGGTAACTTTGGTGCTGTAGAGTGCGCTCATCCTCGGGCTCCTGTCACAGCATCTCTGACATGCCAAACGAGGTGAGCATCTCGTTCTGAATAGGGCGTACGGCCTCGTTCAGTCGATGGACACCGAAGTCCAGCCCTTCGGGCATGACGACCGTGCGCAATGGACGCCGCTCCGTAGCCTCGACCAGCTCCGCGATGGCATCGGCCACGCGCTGGGGCCGCGGGGGATTGGCCTCGTCCTGTCCATCATTGGCGTGCGCCTTGATCTGACCGGGGATCGCCGCGACCTCGCCGTAGGACGCAAGCACGGTCTGGTCGGATGGCTCCGGGCTCGACGAGATGAGGTTGCTCGGGAATGGCCCCGGCTCGACAATGACGGAGTCGATTCCGAAGCCCTTCAGTTCATACCGATAGGCTTCGGCAAGCCCCTCGAGCGCAAACTTGCTCGCGGAGTAGGTGCCGAAGAACGGAAAAACCACCCGACCCATCAGGGATGTCACGTGCACGAGGAGTCCGCTGCCGGCGGCACGCATATGCGGCAGAACAGCGCGGTCTGCCCGTACGGCGCCGAAGAAATTCACCGCAAATAGCCGTTCGATGTCTGCCACCGTGTAGGCTTCGGTGACCCCGACGGGCATAAGTCCGGCATTGTTGACCAGAACATCGATCTTTCCGTGCTGCTTGAAGACCTGGTCGATCGTGGAATTGACCGAGGCCTCGTCGGCGACGTCCATTTCAAGGACTTGCAGCTCATGGCCTTCGGCTTTCGATGAGTCGATAAGGTCCGTTCGGACCTTAGCATTTCTTCCCTCAACGTCCCGCATGGTCGCAACCACCGTATGGCCCCGCCTTGCGAGTTCCAGCACCGTGAGGTTTCCGAAACCACTGCTTGCGCCTGTGACAATAACGACTTTTCCGCTCATCTTCAGTTCTCTCTCTTTGAAATCCTTTGGCCGTAAACCGTCAATAGACAGACCTGTATGTATTTGCAATCCCGGAATTTACAGAATAGTCTGTCTATATGTCGGCCAATGATCTGAGGTGACGGAAATGCAGACGCGCAGCGTGCTTGAGTTTGTAGATGTGGATGGGCACTCGCTTGAAGCCCTCGCCCCGCGAGAGCGCATCTTAAAGACTGCTTCTGACCTGTTTTACCGGCTTAGCATCAACTCGGTCGGGATAGATCGGATCATCGCCGAGAGCGGCGTGGCGAAGATGACTTTTTACAAGCACTTCCCTTCGAAGGCCGCCCTCATCGCTACCTATCTGCGCCACAAGAGAGTCATCTGGTTCCAGATGCTCGCGACCGCGACCGAAAAGCCTGGCCTATCGCCACCTGAGCGGGTGCTCGCGATTTTCGACGCGATAGATGAACCGCTGCGCGCGCCTACTTTCCGCGGCTGTTCTTTCGCAAGAGGATTGGCGGAATTCGGACCCGAGGCAAACACCCCGGAGGTGCAGGCGACGATTGCCGAGTATTTCAAGGAACTGCATGAATTCGTTGCATCGCTCATTGAGCCGCTCGCTTTGAGTAACCCTGAGCGAACCATCATCCAGATCTTGTCGCTTCTCCAAGGCTCGTTTGTGATGGCGCAATCCATTCCTAACGGTGAAATTGTCGCGGCAAACCGCGATGCGGCCAGACTGCTATTGGAGCATTGGCTGTCCGACTGATTCCGTCAGGCAGGCGCCCCGATTGGCGCCTTCCCTCTCCGACCCAACAACTTTCGCACAGCCTGCAGAAAATCCTGGGGAGGCCAGGCAGCGCAATTCTCTCGTTCTGGCAATGCGCGATGCCCGGTTGCTGCAGCGGGATATGCCACTTACGCCGGATCCTGCGATACGGCAGCACGAGCATCACGTCGCATGAAAGCCCAGTCGATAAGTTCCGCCATAGACGGACCGAGCGCGATCCCCATCTCACTGAGTGCATATTCTACCCTTGGTGGAACCTGAGGGAACACGGTCCGCGTGATGATCCCGTCTTTTTCCAGCTCCTTGAGTTGCTGAATGAGCATCTTCTGGTTCACGCCCTCTACACGCTTCTCAAGTTCCGAGAACCTTAGCGGACCCTTTGCACCGAACAGCTGGCAGATAATGACAATTTTCCACTTGCCCTCAAGCACTTGCAATGCGTCCCTTGTCGCAGCTGCCCAGATCATTTGCTGTTTGGGATCGTCACAATGCCAGTCACGCTCTTTTGCCATACTTACCTCCAAGAGAGTTACCTACTTTTTGGTAGGTACTTGCTCAATTCTCTAGTTGTACCTATTCTTCGGAGCGACATCAACTGCAATGAGCAATGAAAGAACCTCATGAATGAAGACAACGGTATTCCGTGACCTCGCCTGCAAGGGCACATTCCGTGCCGAACGCTCACCTGAAAACCGGGAGCGATGAGCGAGCACTGTTGCTGCTGTTGATGATCGCGCCGGCAATCATTTCTGTGTGGGCGGGAAAAGCAGGCATGCGCTGGCGACGTTGGCGGCGAACCGATCTCCGATCGGCAAGGCAATCTTCAACGCCACGATCTTTGGCCGACAGCCCCACGATCTCAACAAAAAGGAGAATACAATGAAAATCGGTATCATCGGTGTCGGTAATATTGGCAAAACCATTGCACAGCGATTGAGCGCGGCAGGACACCACGTCAAGGTCGCCAACTCGCGCGGTCCTGAAACGATCGAGGCGGACGTCCTTTCTTCGGGTGCCCGCGCTGTCACGGTCCAAGACGCAGCCACGGACGTAGAAGCCTTGATACTTTCCATTCCGCTCAATCGCATTGGCGACATCGCCTCGCTGGTATCGTCTTTGCCGGCAGAGACGGTCGTCATAGACACGTCGAACTACTACCCGATGCGCGACGGCAAAATCGAGGAACTGGAACAGGGAAAAGTCGAAAGTGTCTGGGTCAGCGAACATCTGGGTCGCCCTATCGTGAAGGCGTGGAACGCGATCGGCACATACTCATTTGCTCACAAAAACAAACCTGAGGGCCACACTGACAGGATCGCTATTCCCGTGGCGGCCGACGATGACCGTGACCGCAAGGTCGGTATGGCCCTGGTCGAAGCAACCGGTTTCACGGCCTTCGATGCTGGCGCAATTTCAGAATCCTGGCGGCAACAACCCGGTTCGCCGGCATATTGCACCGACCTTACGCGCGACGAAATACCAGATGCCCTGGCTGCGGCTGAAAAGACCCGACTTCCGAAGCGACGCGACCTTGCCGCTGCTGCCTTCCAGGAAAGGCTCGAGAGCGGCCAGACGGGGCCGTTCGGAGATTATCTGGTCAACCTGAACCGGGCGATCTACCGGTAACGCTTGGAGGCCACAGCTTCCGCGGCGACCGCTGTGGCCTCTCCTGTCTTGCGACAACACTAGGGACAATCATGACCAGACAGATGATCATCGGCATGCTTTTCGGTAACGGCTATGGTTCGCAGCCGGGATCCTGGAGAATGCCGGGGGTCGATCCCCGGAACTACACGAACTTCGACAGCCAGGTGCGCTATGCCCAGTCGGCGGAACGGGGCAAGTTTCAGTTCCTGTTCATGCCGGACTTTCCGGCGCTGACCGGCAATGTCGAAACCGAAGCACCGATGATCAACATCGATCCGATGATAACGCTCGCGGCCGTCGCGCGCGGGACCGAACGGATCGGGTTGGTCGCGACCGGTTCGACCACATTCAACGAGCCTTATAACCTTGCACGGCAGTTCAAGGCTCTCGACCTGATGAGCCATGGCCGGGCGGGATGGAATGCGGTCCCTAGCAGCGATCCGGCGATCGCCGCCAATTATGGTCGCAATCTTCCGCCCCGTAGCGAAAAGTATCAGCGGTTGCACGAGTCGATCCAGATCGTTCAGGCCCTCTGGGGTAGCTGGGAACAGGGAGCATGGCTGCACGACGCCGCGTCGGGGCGTTTCGCGGATGCTTCGAGGATACGGCCAATCAATCTTCAGGGAAACTACGTTGGTTCCAGCGGTCCGCTGCCGCTGCCGCCATCCGAACAGGGTCAGCCGGTCATCTTCCAGGCGGGCGGCGGCGATCAGGGACTGGAGGTCGCGGCCCGTTATGCAAGCGGCGTGATCGGGGCGGTCTACACCATCCAGGCGGCCCGTGCCCAGCGCATGGCGCTCCGCAACGCTGCGGAACGTGTTGGTCGCGATCCTGACGAGATAAAGTTTTTCCCCGGCCTCATGACGACGATCACGCCCGACAGACGAAGCGGGCTTGATCGCCGGATTACGGTCAGCGGGGAAACCTTCCCGCAGCGCGTAGAATATCTCGGGCAGATGTTGGGATTGCAGCTAGACGCGGCACGGCTCGACGAGCCGCTGTCAACGGCTCAACTTGTGACTGCTCGCCCTTCACCGCGCGATCCCCGGTCGGCCCGTGCCCTCGACATCGCTCGGGAGGGCTGGAGCCTGCGGGATATTCTGGCGCATGGCGTGATCGACTACCACCCGGTCATCGCCGGCCCGGCGGTCGAAGCTGCCGACCATATGCAGACCTGGTTCGAGGCGGGTGCGGCCGATGGCTTCTGGCTGTCGCCCGACGTCTACGAGGACGGTATCGATGCGCTCGTCGATCAGGTGGTCCCTCTCCTGCAGGAACGCGGACTATTTCATCACGACTACTCGGGAACGACCCTGCGCGACCATCTCGGCGCCCCGCCCCGGTACGGGCTTGATACGCGTATCATGCTGTGAACGGAAAATAGGTGCGCGCCAGATCGCGCTGCGTATCAGTCTAAGAAAAAGCGTCGGGAGCTTCATGAACGCTCCCGACGCACGACACCACTACTCGGCGAGTTCACGCATGACCTTGATCAGGTCGGACTTGCCTTCGAAGCCGATGCCCGGCAGTTCCGGCATGGTGATGTGGCCGTCGATGACCTTCACGCCGTCCGGGAAGCCGCCATAGGGCTGGAACAGATCCGGATAGCTCTCGTTACCGCCCAGCCCGAGGCCAGCGGCGATGTTGAGCGACATCTGGTGACCGCCATGCGGGATGCAGCGCGACGGCGACCAGCCGAACTGGCGCAGCACGTCGAGCGTGCGAAGGTACTCGACGAGACCGTACGAAAGCGCGCAGTCGAACTGCAGGAAGTCACGGTCGGGCCGCATGCCGCCGTGGCGCAGCAGGTTGCGGGCATCCTGGTGGGAGAAGAGGTTTTCGCCGGTCGCCATCGGGCCATCGTAGAATTCGGAGATCGCCGCCTGCAGCGAATAGTCCAGCGGGTCGCCGATTTCCTCGTACCAGAAGAGCGGGTAGTCGCGGAGCATCTTGGCATAGGCGATGCCGGTCTCCAGATCGAAGCGACCGTTTGCATCCACTGCAAGCTTCGCCTGCGAGCCGATTTCCTCCAGGACGGATTCGATGCGGCCGCGGTCTTCGTCAATGGAGGCGCCGCCGATCTTCATTTTCACGACATTGTAGCCGCGGTCGAGATAGCCGCGCATTTCCTTGCGCAGCGCGCTGTTGTCCTTGCCTGGGTAGTAGTAGCCGCCGGCGGCATAGACGAAGACCTTCGGGTTGGCTTCCCGGCCCTTCATGTCGGCGAGATGGCGAAAGAGCGGCTTGCCCTCGATCTTGGCGACCGCATCCCAGATCGCCATGTCGATGGTGCCAACGGCGACCGACCGCTCGCCATGACCGCCGGGCTTTTCGTTCATCATCATTTTCGCCCAGATCTTGTGCGGGTCGAGATTTGTGCCGATGTCGTTGATCAGGTCTGCCGGATCGGCTTCGAGAATACGGTCCTTGAACCGTTCGCGGATAAGGCCACCCTGGCCATAACGACCGTTCGAGTTGAAGCCATAGCCGACGACGCGGCGACCGTCCCTGACGACATCGGTGACGACGGCGACGAGGCTGGCTGTCATCTTCGAGAAGTCGATATAGGCATTGCGGATGGGCGAAGCGATGGGCTTGGTGACTTCGCAGACGTCGACGATACGCATTTGGATCTCCCGTTCAGTTTTTAGGTAGGTAGCGAATGTGGCCTCTCTGCCGCACCTTCGTAGCGATCAGACGAGAGGACTAAAGCCTTGGTAGCCGGGGGTAGCCGCACATTCCAATGCTCTGACGATTTGTATTAGTGCCGTTTCGGCATGGCATCTCTCACAGTTCGACGAAATGGAATGAAGAATATGCGGCAGAAACAAGGGGAACTGACTGCACCGGCTCTATCCGGCTCCACAGCAATGATTGCCGCCTATGCCGCTTTGGCTTCAAATAGTGGTTACCTGCCGGCGCACTCATTACCTAAGCCGGTCATGTCATCCAAGAGTCTCCGCGACGGCAGTTCCGCAGGTGACGGTATCCGCGCTTCCGCCAAGGTCGCGTGTCCGCAGCCTTTGGTCCGCGAGAACGGTCTCGATGCCAGCCATCACGGCTGCGCTGGCGTCATACTCTCCAAGATGTTCCAGCATCATCGCGGCCGACCATATCTGGCCGATCGGATTGGCAACGCCCTGTCCTGCGATGTCCGGCGCCGATCCGTGGACGGGCTCGAACAAAGAGGGGAATTTCCGCTCCGGGTTGATGTTTCCCGACGGCGCGATGCCGATCGTACCGGTGCAGGCCGGTCCCAGATCAGACAGGATGTCGCCGAACAGGTTTGATGCCACAACCACGTCGAAGCGATCGGGATTGAGAACAAAATGGGCGCAGAGAATATCGATATGGTATTTGTCCCAGGCGATATCCGGATAGGACTTCGCCATCTCCTCGACCCTCTCGTCCCAATAGGGCATCGAGATGGAGATACCGTTCGACTTGGTGGCGGAGGTCAGCCGCTTGCGGGGGCGCGTCTGCGCGAGATCGAAGGCGAATTTCAGGATCCGATCGACGCCGATGCGCGTCATCACCGTTTCCTGGAGAACCGTTTCCCGCTCGGTTCCCGGGAAAATGCGCCCGCCGACCGATGAATATTCGCCCTCGGTGTTTTCACGGACGACGTAGAAATCGATGTCCCCTGGACCACGCCCGGCCAGCGGCGAGGTCACGCCCGGCATCAACCGCACGGGCCTCAGACTGACATACTGGTCGAACTCGCGCCGGAACCGGATGAGCGAGCCCCAGAGCGAGATATGGTCGGGAACGATCTCTGGCCAGCCGACTGCGCCGAAGAAGATGGCATCATGGCTGCCGATCTGCGCCTTCCAGTCCTCCGGCATCATTTGGCCGTGCTTCACGTAGTAGTCGCAGGAGGCAAAGTCGAAGGTGTCGATCTGGAGCTCGAAGCCGAACTTCTTCGACGCCGCTTCAAGAACCCGGAGGCCTTCGGGAACGACTTCCTTGCCGATGCCGTCACCGGCGATGGAAGCGATCTTGTGTATGCGGTTGGTTCTTTTTTCCAAAGTCATGCTCCAATTCTATCAGTCTTCCTCGACGAAGACCTGTTTGCGACGTCTCGCGATGTTAGGAAGAAAGGCGACAATCAGCACGATGAGGGCAACCGTCAGAAGTCCTGCGCTGATGGGCCGGGTAAAGAAGACGGAAACGTCGCCGTGCGAAATCGTCATCGCCCTGCGCAGATGCTCCTCCAGCAGGGGCCCGAGGACGAAGCCCAGCAGCATGGGCGCAGGCTCGAAATCCAGCTTCGACAGAGCGTAGCCAAACACACCGAACGCTGCCATCACATAGAGATCGAACGTGTTGGAGTTCACGCTGTAGACGCCGATGGAGGCGAAGGCGAGGATGGCCGGAAAGAGCACCGTGTAGGGAACGGTCAGAAGCTTAACCCACAAGCCTATTAGAGGCAAATTGAGGATGACCAGAAGCAGGTTGCCGATCCACATCGAGGCGATGAGGCCCCAAAACAAAACGGGTTGCTCAGTTGCAACCTGTGGTCCCGGCACGATCCCCTGGATGATCATCGCGCCGATCATCAGCGCCATGACGGGATTGGCCGGCACGCCAAGGGTCAGCATGGGAATGAACGAGGTCTGCGCCCCGGCGTTGTTCGCGGCCTCCGGCCCCGCCACACCCTCGATCGCTCCTTGGCCAAATCGCTCCGGCGTCTTGGAGATTTTCTTCTCAAGCGCATAGGACGCAAACGACGCCAGGATCGCGCCGCCGCCCGGAAGAACGCCGAGAGCCGATCCGAGCAAAGTGCCCCGGCACGCTGGACCGATCATAGCCCTGAAATCTGCACGACTTGGCCAGAGGCCTGCCACACGGCTGATAACGGAGGTCCGCTCGATCGTCGTCTCCAGGTTTCGCAGGATTTCTGCGATGCCGAAAAGACCGACGGCGACGGCCACGAAATTCAATCCGTCTGCCAGTTCCGGTCGACCAAGCGTGAAGCGCATCGCTCCGGTATTGATGTCGGTTCCGACAAGTCCGAAGACGAGGCCCATCGACACCATGGCGATCGTTTTCAACACCGATCCGCGCGCAAGAACGATGGAAGCGGCAAGACCCAGCACCATCAGCCCGAAATATTCGGGCGAGCCGAATTTCAAAGCGATCGAGGTCAAGGGCGGTGCGAGGGCGGCCACAACCACCGTCGCGATGGTGCCGGCAAAGAAGGAACTCAACGCCGCGGCCGCAAGCGCCGGCCCGGCCCTCCCCTGCCGTGCCATCTGGTATCCATCCAGGGCCGTCACGGCCGACGAGGATTCGCCCGGCAGATTGATCAGAATTGCCGTCGTCGAGCCGCCGTACTGTGCGCCGTAGTAGATGCCGGCAAGCATGATCAGGGATGTTTCGGGCGAAAGCGACAGGGTGATCGGCAGGAGCATGGCGATCGTTGCCGTCGGACCTATCCCCGGCAGAACGCCGACCAGCGTTCCGAGCAGCGTGCCAACGAAGCAAAAGAGAATATTGTAGGGCGTCAGCGCGGCGCTCAGGCCGAGCCCGAGATTTCCGATGAGGTCCATCATAGCCTAAACTCCCAACCAGGGGCCGATAAGACGGACGGGCAGCCCGAGGCCATAATAGAAGACGCCGAGACAGAACACGGTAATGCCGAGCGTGATGGCGAGAACGACGAGCGGCCTTTGCCCGGTCGCCGCTGTTGCCGCGGACAACGAGGTGAGCGCAACCGCTGGCACAAACCCCAGGCCACGGACGGTCAGGCCGAACAGGATCGGCGCGATGATGATGGCGGCCAGAGCCCGCAAGGGTGCGATCTGCGGGTGAAAGCCTTCAGTGTCCCTGAGGGCCTTTATGCCGATGGCGATGCCGATCACCGTGATGACGATCGACAGGATCAGAGGGAAATAGCCCGGGCCCATTCTGAGCGCGGATCCGACATCCATTGTAAATATGGATGATATGCCGAACCCGATCCCGACAGCCAGCAGCGTGCCGGAGGCGGCAATATTCTTGATATCCATGGAAGCCCTCCGTTCGACTGCGGGCTTTACCCCGCAGTCGAACCATCACCGTTAATCTGCGAACTGACCGGCAGCCTTGATGATCGGATCCCACCGCTTGATTTCGGAATCGAGCTTCGTACGAAGCGCCTCCTGGGTCGCCTGCTCCTTCGTCGCAGGCATGGTGGCGATCTGCGCGAAGCGTTCTTTCAAGGTAGCGTCTTCCATTGCGGCCTGGAGTGCCGTCGTCAGCTTGTCCAGGACTTCTTTCGGAGTGCCCTTGGGCGCGTAGACGCCATGCCAGACCCCGACTTTGAATTCAGGCAATCCGGCCTCGGTGGTCGTCGGCACGTCGGGCAGCGTGGCAGCCCGTGCATCGCTGGTGATCGCATATGCCTTCACCTGCTTCTGCGTGATCGGACCGACCGTGTTCGTCGCCTGGTCACAGGTCATATCGATCTGGCCGCCGAGCAAATCCGTCATGATCGGGCCGTTTCCCTTGTACGGAACGGTCGTCATCTGGGTTCCGATTGTTGACATGAACAACGTGCCGCAGAGGTGGGACGCGGCTCCGATCCCGGCATGGGCATAGGTTACCTTGTTACCGTTCTGCTTGATGTAGGCGACGAGTTCCTGAAACGTCGAAGCCGGGAACTCATTGCGCGCAATCACCGTCATCGCGGCGTCGCTGACGAGGCCGATCGATTCGAAAGCTTCCGTCGGTTTGTAGGGTAGCTGTCTGTAGAGGGCTGGTGCGGTCGCCATTCCGATATGATGGACGAGGATGGTGTAACCGTCGGGGTCGGCGTCCGCCACGCGCCGGGCACCGATCGTTCCACCTGCGCCCGCAACGTTCTCCACGACGATCTGCTTGCCGAGAGACTTCGACATGGCGTCTGCGGTCAGCCGGGCAATGGTATCGGTTGGCCCGCCCGCTGCGTAGGGAACCACCATGAATATGTTGCGCTCTGGGTAATCGGCCGCAAAAACCGAGGTGACTGATAGCGTAAAGGCCGCTATGATCGGTAGTAACTTCATTTCTTCCTCCCATTTGCCGTCGTCTCCAACAACGGCACTCCTCAACGCAACATTCGCGAACAAGCGATTGACGGTCCAATGCCGTTTCGGCTTCAATTGGTGCCGGAAGTGAGAGAATGAGATGGATACTGCCTGGCTTTTGGACTTGCGAGCACTCGCCGACACCCTCAATTTCTCGAGGGCAGCGGAGCTGCGCAACATCACCCAGCCCGCTTTTGGTCGACGGATAAAGGCTTTTGAAGATTGGAGCGGATCGGTTCTGGTCGACCGTTCGACACACCGCATCAGGATTACGCCCGCCGGCGAAATCATGCTCGATGCCGCAAACGATATTCTTCAAAGAATCGAACGGGCCGTTCAGGACTTGAGCCACGAACGGGCTGCGACCGCCACCCTAACGTTTGCGGCGACGCATGCATTGTCCTTCACCTTTTTCCCGGGTTGGGTCCAAAGTCTGGGCTCGTCGGTGGCGACCGTCCCGATCCGGCTCCTTTCGGATAATATGAACGAGTGCGAGAGGATGATGGCAGAAGGCCGAGCCCAGTTTCTGCTCTGCCACTTCCATCCGAACAGCGGAATTCGTCTGCATGACGCAGACTTCAAGTACATGGAACTTGCCAGCGACGTCCTTCTCCCGGTTGCGCAGAAGAATGACAAGGGAGCGCCGATTTACAAGCTGCCAGGCACGCCATCGGATCCGGTCGCACATATTTCGTTCGACGAGAAATCAGGAATGGGGCGAATCTTGGCCGCCAATCTGCCCCACGTGGGGAGCGAACTGCATCTCGCTCGTGTGTTCACATCCCATTTGGCAATGGTCTTGAAAGCGTTGGCATTGGAAGGGAAAGGCGTTGCCTGGATACCAAGCAGCCTTGCCAGTTCCGAGCTGGAGCCTGAAGGAAAGCTCGCAATCGCCGGCGACGAGAAGTGGATGGTGCCGGTCAAGATCGTGCTGATCCGATCCCGATCGCGGATGACGGAGTTGGCCGAGAAGTTCTGGACGACCGTCGAAAGCGCATCCAAGCGAAAGCCGGCGTGAGCGTAACGTAGCCGCCGGACGTGCGGGCTCTTGATATGCAATGTACCAACCACCGTCTAAGGCGTGATCTAATCCCATCCGTAGGAAAAAATCGAAATGAAGACGAAGCAGAAGATACTTCTTGGCACCTTGTTTTGGGGAGCAACCACAGTGGCCAGCAGTCTTGTTCAAGCTGACGATAAAACCTCGCTTCCGGGCTACGCAGAGGGCGCGCAGGTTGTCCGCGTCGAAAAAACACAAGGCCAGATCGATGAGATCAGCGGCGTGGTTTTTACGCAAATCAAGCAAGTTCGAGCCGTCACCCAGCTTGAAATGTCGCTGCTCGTGCCGCGGACCAAAGATCTGAAACCGGCGATTGTCTATTTTCCGGGCGGCGGCTTTATCTCGGCGGATCATGAGAAGTTCATAGACCTACGCATGCCGCTCGCCAAGGCGGGCTTCGTGGTCGCGGCTGCGCAATACCGCACGGTTCCGAACAAGTATCCAGCTCTCGTCGAGGACGGTAAGGCTGCGATCCGCTATCTGCGCAAACATGCGGACGAATACGGTATCGATCCTGCCCGCATCGGCGTGCTCGGGGATTCCGCCGGCGGATATGTGTCGCAGATGATGGGCATGACGAATGGCGAGAAGAGCTTCGACAAGGGGCAGTTTCTTGACAAATCCTCCGACGTCCAGGCGGCCGTGACGATGTACGGGATCTCGAACCTTCTGGAAATTGGCGACGGCTTTCCGGATGATATCGCAAAGGTGCATCAATCACCGGCGGTGACCGAGGCGCTGCTGGTGAACGGCACGGCGTTTGGGGATTTCCCCGGTGCATCGATCGGTAGCGACCCCGAGAAGGCCTTACAGGCAAGTCCCATGGGCCATGTCGAAGGCAGCAAGCCGCCGTTCCTCATCATGCATGGAAGCGCCGACACGCTCGTTTCGCCCCTCCAGAGCGTGCAGCTCTTTGAGGCCCTGAAGAAGAAGGGCGACAAGGTTGAGTACGTTCTTGTCGAGGGCGCAGGTCATGGCGATCTCACCTGGTATCAGCCGCCGATCATCGACCGGGTGGTCGAGTGGTTCAAGGCCACATTGGGTGGTCCGATCAAGGGAAACAGCAGCACCGGGAATGCCAGCGGCGGAAATCTCTGAATCGAGCAAGATGTAGGCCTCAATTTAAGTAGAGACAGACGCCGATTTAAAGTGAACTGGTCCTCAATCCTTCTCAAGGCCTTTGATCGCTACGCCGCCGCTCGCCTCACAGTCCAGAAGATCGCCGTACAAACGCCTTTGCAGCAAGTCGCACCGATAATGGAGAAACGAACATGGTTTGCTTTTTAAGGGACTTACCAAACTATTCGGCTTGGTGACTTTACCTTCTAAGCCTTTGCGGATCGGCAACTGTGCGGTCGAAGTAGCGCGACGGCGTTGTTCCCAATGCCTTACGGAACATTGTTATGAAAGACGTTGCCGACTCGTAGCCAAGGGCATCGGAGACTTGCTGTACGAGCACTCCGTCGGACAGCTTAGAGAGCGCAACAAGCAGATGGAGCTGCTGCCGCCATCGGCCGAAGGTCATTCCCGTTTCCCTGAACACCAAGCGGGCCAGGGTGCGCTCGCTGGTCGCGGTTCGGCCGGACCATTCGGCAAGCGTCGTGCGGTCGCCCGGGTGCGCCATCAGCGCCTCCTGGATCGCCACCATCTTCGGATGGGACGAAACCGGGAGCCTCAGTCCGCCAGTCGGCATCCCCTCCAGTTCCCTCAATAATACCTTCATCAGAAGAAGTTCGTGCTCGTCGGCGTCGCTCCCTACGGTCGTGCCAACGAGGCGCAGGACTATCTCCCTCACCAAGGGGGTAATCTCGAGGGTGCAACAATTATAAGGCAGGCAGGCGGCATCCTGTTTAACGAACAGCATGCATATGCGCGAGTGCGGCGATGCCGGGCTGCGGTAGCGAAGGCCGGCCGGAACCCACACGGCGCATCCTGTCGGGACGATCCATAAAGACCCTGGAACATGGCACATTACCGCACCGCTCAGCGCGATGATAAGTTGCCCGCTCGCATGCTCGTGCAGCGGCAACTCAACCCAGTCCTCGTCGTACCCGACAAGCAACGCCATCGCGGGTGTCGCGAACTCGACGTCCCACGCGGCTGCCGTCGGCGCTCGGACGGGTGCGATTGGCAGATTTTCGATATCGATAGTCATTTCGACGCGTATCACGCCATTAATAGACGCGATACTGACATTGCTGCCGGCGTACTTTCAGAGTTTCCGCCGTCCAATGGAGAAAACGAGATCATGCGTATCATTGCTTTAGAGGAGCATGTCATGCTCCCTGAAATGACCCAACGAATTCCGGCTTCGGTTGCCGTAGAAGCCGGCTGGGTGCCGTCGAGCGGTCATTGGGGGCCGGGACCTCTCAACGAGGCGCTGGGCGATATACAGGAGGGGCGCATCGATGCGATGAACCAGGCCGGACTTACCCTGCAAGTGCTGTCTGTCATAGGTCCGGGCGCCGAGTTGCTGGCAGGAGAAGAAGGCATAAGCTTTGCGCGCGACTACAATGATCGACTTGCCATTGCGGTCGAAAAAAATCCGGATCGTTTCGCGGCATTCGCCCACTTGCCTATGAAAGAACCCGCGGCGGCGGCTGACGAACTGGAGCGCTGCGTGAAAAAGCTCGGTTTTCGCGGGGCCTCCATCAATGGGACCACGGATGGACTGTTCCTGGACGACCCGCGGTTCGCTCCTATCCTGGCGCGTGCCGAGGCGCTCGGGTCCCCGCTTTATATTCATCCCGGACCGCCGCCACGTGCAGTGCGGGATGCTTATTATAGCGGACTGCCGGGCGAAATTTCATCGTATCTGCTGTCCAACGCCGGCTTCGGCTGGCATTCTGAAACGGCGATTCACATTCTTCGCCTCGTGCTGTCCGGCACGCTCGATCGGAACCCGGGTCTGAAGCTCATCATCGGTCACTTGGGTGAGTTGCTCCCAATGCTGCTCAACGCGTTGATTAGACCTTCGGGACGGGAGCAGAAGCGGGACGGCTGCGGACCGTATCGCAAACTATTCTGGATCAGGTTTGGATCACGACCAGTGGCTTCTTCGACACGTCCGCATTTCTCGCCGCGCTGACCGCGTTTGGCACAGATCGCATCCTGTTCTCGGTCGACTATCCTTACGCCACGAATAACGCAGGCACGGCATTTCTCAGCAGCCTGCCGGTTTCTCCTGCAGACCGGGAGCGCATCGCCCACGGCAATGCCGACGCACTCCTTCGTCTACCAGCAGCTTGATCAACTCCACCGAGCGCAGTGCCATCGTCGTGCCGAAGTCGGGGAACGGCGATGGGCTTTCAATCGACGCTCATTGTCCCCCGCCGAAACACAGGGAGCGACGCGAAGACCACAAAGACCGCGTAACAAAGGTCCTTTTGGCGGACTGGAGGGGATGCCGACGGGCGGACTGAGGCTCGCGGTTTCGTGCCATCGCAAGCTGGTAGCGATCCGGGAGGCGCTGATGGCGCATCCCGCCACATGATAATTCCGACCGACTTGATTCAAGGGGAGATTTCGCAGGGCGGAATGCGTAACCCAACTCATACGCGCCGAAGCAAGCTGATTTCCCGTTGGTATTTTTTGAAACGCATCGCACCGAATCGTAGGTTCGGCGTTTATGTAGTGCCGCCGCGCAGTGCGGGGGCTCACAACCAGCGATTCCTGCGATTGGTGGAAAAACCTATCCCGAGTTTAGCGGCTTAGGCTTTCGACATATGCCCAGTTCGAATCCCCGCCGGTCCGCCATACCGCCGATTCTACGCCATGGCGCGATACGCTGCGCGATGGCTACACAAAGGCCGCCGTTTACCGCACGATATGTCGCGCGGCGACTATGGAGTCAAAAAACAAGTCTGAAACCACGTCCGGAGCGCAACGATATCGGCACGCTGTTCCAATCCCGTGGCACAGACGAAATGGTAGGTGTCTCCGTAGCCCTCCATGTTGAAGTTCAGGCTCGCCATAAGTTACTCCGCCTTCGGGGGTCGTCGATCGGTTGTCATCCTTGGAATTCCCAAGTCATGCGACGCGGATTGTCTAAACATATCCATCCCTAACCGCTTTGGATGCTTTTGCTTTCATGGCGGCGTCACAATTCATGCTAGTCTTGCCCGGCTACGCGAGCGCGCCAGGTATCCGCCCGATTCGCTAGGTGTGAGCTTTCAGGAGGTTGTCCATTCGGAGCGGATTTAGGAGACTGGAGTTACCACACCTCAGTTTTCCAGGATCGCTCCGAATGAACATTCATAAGAATGCCCGACTGACGCCTGTGCGTCGAGAAGAAATGGCTTTGGCGGTAACGAGCGGGCGGGTGTCCCCGGCACAAGCTGCGTGCATCTATGGCGTCTCGCCGAAGGTCGTGTCGCGCTGGGTCGCGCGCTTCAAAACGGCGGGACGCGACGGCATGGCGGACCGTTCATCGCGGCCCAGAAGCAGTCCCCGGCAGACGGGCGGCGCTCTGGTCGAGCGCATCGCCGATCTTCGCAGGCAGCGGCTGACCGGCAAGCACATTGCCATGGAGACTGGTGTTTCGCCTGCCACCGTCAGCCGGGTTCTCAAACGTGTCGGCCTGTCACGGATGAAGGACCTCGCCCCCGCCGAGCCGGTCGTGCGTTACGAATATGCCGAGCCAGGCGGCCTGATCCATCTCGATATCAAGCGCCTCGGCCGCTTCGACCGGGTTGGTCACCGCATCACCGGCAACAGGACGGGCCAGAGCAGATCCCGTGGTGTCGGCTGGGAATACGTCCACGTCTGCATCGATGACGCCTCCCGCATCGCCTTTACCGACATCTTCCCGGACGAAAAGGCTGCCAGCGCGGTTGCCTTCCTCACGGCCGCCGTCGCCTATTACAACAGCCTCGGCATCACAGTCACGCGCGGGATGACCGACAATGGCTCCTGCTACAAGGCCAGGGACTTCGCAAAAGCCTGCAAGGCGCTTGGTCTCAAGCACGTCCGCACCAAACCCTACACACCCAAGACCAACGGCAAGGCCGAGCGCTTCATTCAGACGGCATTGCGGGAATGGGCCTATGCATGCGCATATCCATCGTCAGAGCACCGCAAATCGAATCTGCCAAACTGGACCCACATGTACAACTGGCATCGCCCCCACGGCAGCCTAAACTCAAAAACACCCATCGGTCGCCTCGGTCTCAACCGGGACAACCTGTTGAGGCTCCACATCTAGTGCTGGAGGGCAAGAGCAACGCAACCCTGCCGGTAGCGGATGCCGCCCGGTTCAAAGTCTACCGCCCTGAGACGATGGAACTGCGCGCCGGGGATCTCATCCGCGTCACTGAAAATGGCACGAGCATGGACGGGCATCGCGTGACCAACGGAGCGGTCTACCATTGTGCGGTCCTTTGACAAGGCAGGCAGTATTGAACTGAAGGAAAACGGCTGGAAGATTGCACGCGAGTTCGGCCATCTCGATTACGGTTGTTGCAGCACGTCGATGTCCTCGCAGGGGCGCACGGTCCATACGGTGCTGGTCGCCATGGGGCGGGAATCCGTTCCCGCCATGTCGAGCGAGCAATTCTATTTCACCGTCTCGCGTGGCCGCCATGCGATGCGGCTCTATACTGACGATATCGACGCGGTACAGGATGCCATCACGAAAAGCGGCGCGCGCGGCTCGGCCACGGAATTGTTGGAAAAGAGCGTGGACCGCAAAGCAGCACCGTTACCACAGCACGACAGGCTGGAAGCGCATACGGAATCCGTCATGCGGATGACGGCTATACAGGCGCGCGAAAAGGTTGCGAGCGGAAGTGCCGCGCCTGCGCAGCGCGTGCAGGCGTTGACGGTTTCAGCGGTACAACATCAGGGAGTAGTAAGGGAACATGAGGCGATCATTAGTCGGTGATAGAAGCGAGCCCGCCCCGTTCCGCCATCTGACCGATGGCAGGCAGGGGCTTGATAGTCGTATCGGGTTCCGGTTCATCAACGGGCGGATGAAATCGCTGCCCTACAGCCATCTCATCGAAACCGAGTTTGACCCGGATAGTGGCGTCATCCTGCAATTCGTCGGACACCGCATCATGGTGTCGGGCCGCAATCTGGTCGGCCTTTATCTGGGGTTGGAAGACGGCTCGATTGGGGAGATCGTAGAGCAGCATGTGAATGACATAGCCTGCGCAGAAGATGCGCCGTTTATTCAGCTGATTACGTGGGAGCGCGTATAGTCTGGAATTGACCGCTTCTACCTCCAATTCATTACCTAGGGATATTGTCGTAGGCTAAATTTTGTGAGTACGGTGGAGGGCAAAGCATCTGGGGTAAGCGAGGAGCGCTAAGTGGAGTTTCCTAAGCGGAAGTATCAGGTTTTTATTAGTTCAACAGTCACTGATCTTAGGAGGCACAGAGAATCTGTTATACGTGCGACAAATGTCCTCGGACATTTTCCTATTGCCATGGAGTATTTTACGCCGGGATCTGAAAAAAACCCTGTTCTTTTGGAGCATCTCATAAAGGAATCTGATGTCTACGTGCTGATCATCGGGACCAAATACGGCCAGGCAAAAGCTCCCGGAGATCGCTCATTCACCGAGTATGAGTTTGATAAAGCACGCGAGTACGGCCTTTGTTGCATTCAGTTCATTGCTCATGATGAAGACAGAGAAGGCGTCGATCCAAAACCCGAACTCGCAAGATTTATAACCAAGGTTTACAATGAGGAAGTGATGGTGGGGCGCTTCAGCATGGCGTCAGCAGATAGCTTGGCCGCGATATTTACATCCAGTCTCATTGCGGAAACGGACGCGCTACGTGCGAAAGGCATTGGTGGATGGGTGCATTCCAGCCACTACGAGAGAATAAGTACGCTTCGCACGCTCTCAGTTGATCAGTCCAGAAGTAAGATCATAAACAAGATTATTGACGGCTTTGACAGATACGCAAACTTGACGTTTCAGTCGACTGTTGACGATGACCTGAAGGAAGCGAACGCGTCCGTTTTCTGGAATCGTTTCAAGACGCCAATCCTAATCGACCGGCGGTTATCGATTTTCGTCGAGGCTGGTTCGTCCTGCGATTTTATGTCGGTTAAGCTACTGGAAATACTTGAGAACAACAGTTCTCTTCGCCAAAAAAGGGAAGAGAACTCAATAGACATATTCTTTAATGGCGTTTTTTCAAAAATAATATTCGACATGCGGCGGGAAAGGTTACCAATAGTTCGAAACATTACCTACCTTCCTAAGCCGCCTATAAAGGACGGCTACGGAAAAACGGTAAGCATTCTGGACGTTGTCCCCAATGTCGATCACAAAGACTACGACAATCGCAAGATCAGGAAAGATGCAGAAGACGCCATTCAAACTATCCAACAAGAAATAGACAGAGATCTGATTGTTGATGGCAAAACCGGAGTTGCATTGATATCGTTTGGGGGGCTCGATCCAAGTAAGGAATTTGCCCCATATATCCTCGACTACAATAATGTCCTGTTCAAACTGGCAATATTTCGCTCTTCGGTGGTCAAGATTATTATTTTGACCGCCCGTAAATTCGCTACGTCCCCATTAGAGACGGATAGCTACTATCACGTTTTTCATAGTCAGGATTGGAAAAAAATACTGCGCACTCAGCCCGTATGCTTTGTGATCAGCGGGCACAAGAGTGACGATGTTTCTCATTTTATCAAAGAAATGAGTGCGTTGAGGTACAAGGTGGAGACTACGGAGATCGACGGAATTTGGACGAAGACGGTATACAATCAGCTGTTTGAGCGCGCCACGCTTCGGTAGCTAGCGTCTAACCGGTCAATCGAGGCTCGTTCAAAAACTATTACCGTTGGCAGGTTTCGCACCTGTGACGCAAGGTCATTGATGCAGGTGTAATTGACGTCTAGTTGCTTCGCCGCCGACGCTAGACTGGAGCGAAGCCTCTCGTTCTTGCAGGCGAAAGCGAAATCGCCGTTGTCGGCAACAATGCCGGTTCTAACCAGACCAACGAAAAGCTGTACAAGTGTTTTGCGCAGCAACAAATCCGAATGTTTATTTATATCATCCACAATCAATTGAGAGAAATATATATATGCAGCTTTAATAAATCGTATTAAATTCTCTGTATGTCAATTTAATATAAATTATTATATTACAATAATGTAAAAATTCAACGTGCGTTCGTTATCATGATTATCATCATTTCAATATTTCAGATTCGACCAGCTTCGCTATAAATATTTCAAAAAATTCAGCTATTTAATACTCTGAATAAATTCAGGCGTCTCAGCCTTGTAAAGCTATTGAAAATATCAAAACGACGACATAGCCTCGTTGATAATACGTGTAGCGGCGTGATACATTCCCGCAGGAGATGAGAGGATGAGGTATGTACAGGATAAACTTCCCGCAGCCGAATGACGACACACCAAAAATTCAGCTCATCGCATTCTTGGACGAAGTGGAGCGATTCCTAGGTGATCTCGTTGCAACCGGGCAGGACAGCCAGGGTAAGGAGATCATTATTGATACGCTGAGGCGTCCTGCTATGCAGAGAGCTTGGGCGGGTGACCCCGACATGCCCGGCACCAGTGCGGCCGATCGATTTGAACAGGCGCGCCAGCGAATAAATAAGATGGGGTCACAGCGTTTGACGAAGTGCGGCCTAAATGGCTCGGCGCTGGATTTCAAACTGACAGTTCTTAATTATCGGGCGGACCAGTATAATCTTGAGGGCGGCTGGAAATGGTTCGACAAAATAATCGATCTGATAGATGCATTGCTGAAGAGCCTATTTAAGGCCGCTGGGCTTGATGACGCGATTGAAGAGCTGAAGGATTTTATTTGGGGCTCAGCAGAAGATGATGGCTGACCTACAATCCCTATCCTGATTATTATCGGAACTCCTCTCAGACCGCATGAAGACTAGAAATCAGAATGGAGACGTGGGGTGGAAGACGGAAATCGTGTAAGCTTCGATCTCGATAACATCTTCACGATGCTCAATACCGGCCTTCAATCGCCCTTAGCATTTTCAAACCGCTGCTGGCCTTCATCACGAAGATTGCTGGTCAAGGTCCAGTCGCCTTCCTGATTATCTTCGTCATTTTCTTTTCCATCTGGCTCCTGCGCATGAATGCCCGTTCGCAGCGGGCTGATGTATTTGCCGGAGGGCTACATTAATCGGCCTACGCGGTGTCGGTGCGGGGACGGTCTACATCGTTGTTCTGGCCGTCGATACGGTGCTGGTTCCGCTCTTGGTGACGCTGGTTTATCTGGCCTATAACAGCGCAACAGGAGCCGATCCGTCCTTCGCGCAATTCATGTACTTTATGGAAAGCGGCAGCCCAAGCCGGATATCATTCGTCTGTGAACTCATGGCATTCATGAACACGCGCCCGTCGTTTCTTCCGTTGGGTTTCCAGTCTGCGCTGCTTGTTACAGCCGCATTCGGCTGTATGTGGCTGGTTGGGAAAGCCCTCAGTCCCCGATGACGGGCCTGTCGGGATAGGTCTCAAATTCCGCGATGAGCTTGTCCCGCTGCACGATCAATGCCGCTTTGCTTTCAAGATGGGGAAGTAATACCAACCGTCAGTGAGCATGACTCTGAAGGGGATTCCCAGCAGCCAACGAATCTGAATCTGTGATGCAAACTGGAGGTTTGTGATGGGTTCAGCGATTTCTTTGCGATCGGACTTCGACGGAGCCAGGTTGCGGCTTCTGGCTCGGCAGACACGCGATGCCGATCAGGCACGGCGGCTTCTGGCACTTGCATCGATCTATGATGGCGGCTCACGCGCCGATGCCGCCCGGCTTGGCAGTGTGACGGTTCAGATCGTGCGCGACTGGGTGGTGCGCTTCAATGAACGCGGTCCCGCCGGCCTTATCAACGGCAAGGCCCCGGGCAAACCTTCTCTCCTGAACGATGAACAGCGAACGGCTTTGGCGCAAGCCATAGAGCGCGGACCGACCCCGTATCTGGATGGAGTCGTTCGCTGGCGTCTGTGTGATCTGGCGCAATGGATTTGGGAAGAGTTCCGCATCTCGGTGAGCGAGGAGACCCTGGGCCGCGAAGTGCGTGCCATGGGCTATCGCAAGCTCTCGGCTCGCCCAAGACATCATGCGCAGGATGCCGAGGCGGCCGAGGCATTTAAAAAAACTTCCCCGCCGCTGTGGCAGAAATCGCCGCAGGTCCCGCCAAGGGCAAAGTAATCGAAATCTGGTTCCAGGACGAAGCCCGGATAGGCCAGAAGAACAAGATCACGCGTCGTTGGGCCAAGCGGGGCTCAAGGCCGTCCGCGCCGCACGACCAGCGAACCCGATCGGCCTATATCTTCGGTGCCATCTGTCCCAAGCACGGCAAGGCCGCCGCTCTCGTCATGCCGTGGTGCGACACCCATGCCATGAACCAGCACCTGATCGAGATATCCCGCAACGTCGCCGTTCATGCACACGCCGTCCTCATCATGGATCAGGCCGGATGGCACATGTCCAACAATCTCGTCGTTCCAGAAAACATCACCATCCTGCCACTGCCGCCCAAATCGCCCGAGTTGAACCCGGTCGAAAACATCTGGCAGTTCATGAGGGACAACTGGCTCTCAAACCGAGTCTTCAAATCCTACGAGGATATCGTCGACCACTGCTGCTACGCTTGGAGAACCCTCCAGCAACGACCATGGAAGATCATGTCAATCGGCCGACGCAAATGGGCGCAAGGGTTCTAATCAGTGACGGTTGGTATAACTTGTCGCGGATGAACTCGATCTGCGGTTTTTCAAGCCATCCCACGAGCGATTTTGCCATTTTGCCCGGCAACCGGGTGCGGAAAAGCTGGTCGTAGTTGGCGATGTCGAGTTTCCCCGGTGAGCGCCCGTAGTACGCTCCATTGCGGTCGAGCAACCGGCGCTCCCACATTTCTGTCAAGTGATAGAGAACGTAGCTCAGGGTCACATGGTAACGACGGCGAATCTCAGCACCTGTGGGGTTTGCTTCGATCCACATATAGGAGAACAGCTTTTCATCGTCGCTCCCCTGATCCTGCCAGTACCCGTATAGGCACAGGAAATGCAGATAGCGGATATAACCGTCTGTCTGAAACACCGTTTTCAAGGAATTCTGGATATCGGAACAAGGCTTTTTTGCCATGACATCGGCCATGGTCCAGCCACTGTCACCAACGACGGTTGCGCCCGGCGCTTGGGTGAACAAACCGCTGAGTGCGATTTGCTGCTTTTGCACCTCCGGTTTCGACTCCAGAAACGGCGCGTTGATCCTCTCGCTGGTGGTCACGATCAACCCTGCCAGTTCGTTGGCACGCACTCTTTGTCTGTTCTTCTCCGCGCGCCCGGCGTCAAGAACCGACGCCTTTTGACGCTCCGCTTCCTGTTCGCGTGCTAGACGTTCGGCGTCCTGCCGCTTGGCTTCTTCGCGCTCCCCGATTTGCCAATCGGCTTGCCCTTGGCTGGCACGATAGTTTTGTTGCAGGGATTTATAGAGCGGAGCGTAGGACGGATGCAGCGCGGAAAAACAGGTCAATCCGGCCAGTCCAAGAAAGGCGACCCCGAGCCGGGCCGGTGAGATAAATGCCATCCTGCACACTCTGTCGAACGGTTGCCGCTATCAACGCGTATGGACGGTGTGTATATGGCCGCTGCACGCCATGAGGGCAATCATATAGCGCCCATTACCATAGGCAATACTCAGCCCGCAAATTGGCAGCACCACAAACTCATTGACAAACCATCCCGGAGGACGACGCTGAGTTCGTTGAGGAAGTGTTCGATGAACTGGATGAGGATGTAGAAGAAGGCTACTTAAACGATCCATTCTCGACGCCAATCGGCAATGAGATATGGGAACTCTCTCGTGAAACCTCCGCAGACGCGACCGAAAACGAGACTGTCGAGTTCCGGATCGCCGTGGAGACGGTCCTCGGCGCGCTGCCGAACTTGGATCGCCCGCTCGGCCTTGATCTGGTTGAGATTGATCAGAGCCTTATTCGTCAGCGCGATATGGCCGGCGCAGCGATCCTTCGACTGACTGAGGAACGGGAGCGCGCTGCGGTCAATGAGTACGAACTTGAGCGTCGCCGCAGGGCTGGCTTGAGCGCTTTGCTGGACGAACTTGTGCTTGGGCCGATCCGCATCGTCCGCGACTATCTCAGCGCAATGACTTATATCGGTCCGCTACGTGAAATTCCGAGCCGGCAGTATCGCCCGCGCCTCTCACCAGATGAATCGCGCTGGCGCAAGGCCTTGCAGCTTGGGACTTGCTCTATACTGACCCTTCCGGCAAGCTGATTGAAGAGGTCAATGCGTGGCTTGGAGGCGAAGAGCGGCTGAAGACTGCGTATCGGCTTGAGAAGTTCCAGTTCAAAGAAGTTCCGGTTCCCAGTCGGTTCCACCAGCTATTTGAGGCCAGACTTTCCGAAGACGACCTTGCAGAGTTGCAAGACCTATACGCGACGCTGAGCGGACGTTCCGAAATCGCCCTGCGCGATTTCGAAAAGGGCATCATCGTCGCACCGAGCGATGTCGGTGTCGGCATATCGCAAATGATCCCGGTGATCGTCGGTTGCCTTCGAAACCAACAGGGCATTCTTGCGATCGAGCAGCCGGAATTGCATGTTCACCCGGCCATTCAGGTCGGCTTGGGCGATCTGTTCATCCAGGCAGTTCAGAAAAGCGACAGCATTTTTGGCCCTGGCAAGACGCTGCTCGTGGAAACTCATAGCGAGCATATCATGCTGCGACTCCTGCGTCGCATCCGCGAAGCAAGCGAGAATGAAGTACCGCCCGGCATGATAGGCCTCTCGCCGGATGATCTTGCTGTGATCTATGTCGAGAGCACCGATGAGGGCGTCCGTTTCCGGCCACTTCGCGTTGACCACGAGGGAGATTTCATCGACCGCTGGCCGAGGGGCTTCTTTGAAGAGCGCGCGGAGGAACTCTTCTGATGCTTTTCGAATATGCAGTGGAGCCTCAGGCAATTGGCTCAAGTTGGCAAAACTTCCGTTACCTGATCGAAAAATTCGGTTTTGATCGTGGGCGGCTGATTTCTCGATTCCCGAAGAAGTGGGAACGGGAGGTGTATAACTCGGCTGCACAAATGAAGCCTATTGAGCGGGCGCGCCTTGAGATCGCGTTGAAAGAAGCAAAGCAATCGAAAGTTGTCCGCTCGGGTAGACCCTATGATCCTGCACTTGGCAGCTGGTTACAAAATGCTATCGCCCAACACGTGGCAGTGCCCTTCCATGCTATCATTGCTGACAACAACCCGACGGCTCATCCTCAAGTGGCTACTGTCGATGAAATCGATGAACAGGACGTCCTCATTGCGGTTAAACAAGACAGTCCTGTGTGACGAGAGGCTGAGCCCATTGCCGCCGCTTTGAATTGGTTTCTTCGCGCCAGTGCCCGTATCCTTTTCGTCGATCCATTTTTCGACCCCTACAACGCGCGCTACAAAAGTACGCTCAGAGCTTGTCTTGCATGCGTTAAGGCGGATAACCCGGGCGCAGCCTGCGAAATCCACTTCCGTTACCACAATAGCAAACCTACCACTTTGGAACTTGAGAGAGATGCGGTCGCGCTTTTCGATGGGGTGATACCAGCAGGTTTAGCCGTTACAATTTTTTGCTGGAGGCAGAAGAACGGTGGGGCCGACTTCCACGCAAGATACCTGCTGACCGAGCGAGGCGGTGTCGGAATTGACGCAGGATTTTCGGCCGAAGGCGGGCATCAAACAACAGACATGCATCTGATGAGCACAGCGCTGTCGCAGACAAGGCTGAATGCTTTTGCTAAGGATGCGACTGATTTTGAGCTTGTGTCGCCGGTTATAGAAGTCCGGTCCGACGGTAGTGTTCGCCGAGTTTGAGAAACGAAAGCAACTGCAGGTCTCTATGCCCTGTTGGCGACCGGGGCGCATTGCATAATCGTTGTCCTCTGCCCGAAAGGGAGAAATCGTCGCTTCAACATATCCGATCCCCGCCTGCTTGACTGCGGGCAGGATGCACGTCGCCCAGATATTCAATCGGTTGAGGAGGGCGTGTCCATCCGGTAGTGTCCCTGTAGTCAAATCGGTGCCCCGTAAGAATAGATTCGCTACCGCAATACGAGAGCTGGCCAATGTTAGAACCCGGGGTTTCTCGATTCTTTTGCAAACGCCGTGATGCGAAGTAATGGGGGGAAGACGACCATTAGTACCGTACGGCGTTTGCAGAAGGGGTTTAGTTGAGGGCCAGCTAGTTTGCTTCCAGATGGCGCTTTGGACGAAACGGAAACAGTCCATCCGCATAGCTATCGGCCAACTCATGGAAGACATCTTCGCTTTCAAAGACATTGAACCCTTGGCGTTCAAGCAGTTCGACGATGACGTCCCGAACTTTACCGAGCGCTTGGTAAGAGTCATCTTTTTTGCGGGCAACCTCAATCATTCTCCAGAGCAGCACCCTCGCCAGATCATCTCTGTCTGGTCGACGGCGCAGCCTGGCTTTTTCGCGCACTCTCTGCTGGCGGATCATTTGCTTGGCATTCCTCTGTTGCTTGGTTTCTCTGGGCATAACATAACTCCCTGTTGGTGGAGCCTTAGCCTGACCGTCGGCTATGCAAGCGACAAACACCGGTTGCCAAAAATAATCCCGAAGCTGCTGTCCAGTAGTGTGTTGCCCGCAAACGGCGTTTGCCGCAGAATCGCAAATCCGGAGCTTGGCAACGCGGATGTGGAGATCGGAATCGCGGCAGGGTAAATTGAGATGATGCGTCATGATGTGCAGGCACCTTAATACGCATCGTGACAATTCGGATGACGTCGGCATGAGGTGCCGACAGGTCATGTCGATCTAATAAGACGTGAAACGACGCACGTTGCTTTGACCGTCCAGCACCTAGCCGCCTTTAAGCACCGCAGTTTTAGAACTCGGAATCGATAATTTTGTAGTCGGAATCGATTTGCGAGAGATCGGAATCGCACGGGCGCAAACAGGAATCGATTTTCTGGATCACGCCGATCGGACTCCCGCCGCCCCTCACCCGTCATGGATGGCCAGCATCTGCCGAACATCATCGCCGGTCATGACCCTGACCTCGTTGAGACGGGTGGCGATGGCCAGCAGATCGTCGCGCCGCGCCTCCAGCATGTCGCGCGCTCCATGCTCTGCTGAGAGCAGCCGCGCGTTTACCCGCTCTGTGAGATGCCGGTCCAGGTTCAACTCGCTGACGCTCCCGCTCTCGCTGTGGTAAACGAGAGGCTGATGCTTGGAGAAGCCAAGGCGTGTCTCGGCCGCCAAGGCATGGTTCGTGGACCGCGCCAGATCGCTGTCGTCGCCACCGCCAGCGCCCGCGACTGGTTCCCCGAACACCAGGAGCTCGGCGGTGCGACCGGCGAGCATGCATAGGATAAAGTGCTGGAGCCAGGCCTCGGTCTGCTGCAGATGACTGTTCTGGCGGCTCGCGACCTGGCCGATACCGTCGATGCCGATCGTCGCCGTGGCGACTTCGGCGATGCCCGTGAGCGTGAATGCCATGGCATGCCCCGCCTCGTGGACCGCTGTGCGCCAACGCAGGTCATCGGACATGCGCATCTGGCCGGCCAGCAGAGCCTGCTCAAGATCACCCCAGGTCAGGACGCGCTGTTCGCGCCGCACCTTACGCCGGACCTCGCGGACAACACGTTCGATGTCGGCGCCTGTTCGACCTGTCGCCAGCAGTGCCAGCGGTCGGAGGACATCATGTGGTTGGTGCTGGATATCGGTCATTGTGGCGCGCCCTTTCCGTGGTCGGATTTCGGGCGCCAACTGTTTTCCGGTGCTGCTGCGGAACTTGGTCCTTCGCCGTCGGTGGACGCAGGTGACGAATGAATTTTCGGCGCGGCGCTGACGACAGAACACTAGCGAGATCGGCGGCAAGATGATGGGCGAGGATGCCGCTCAGCGTCTCGGTATCAGGCATCGGGATCGCGACATGCTTTTCCAGCCGGCCCGACCGAAGCAGGGCGGGATCGATCCGATCCGGCAAATTTGTCGCCGCCACGACGATCACGCCGTCGGTCTTTCAGGCACCATCGAGCAGTTCGAGCAACCGGTTGATGAGGGAGCGCCAATAGTCGTCGTGTTGCTCGCGCCGACCTCCGCTGCGGCTGCCGATATTGTCGATCTCGTCGATGAAGAGAATCGACGGCGCATGCGCGCGCGCTGCTTCAAAAGCCTGCGTCATCCGCTTCAACACATCGCCGAGATATCCAGGCTCCAGCCATGCCGCAACCGAGGTGACGAGCAGCGGCACTTGCAGCGTGTTGCACAGCGCTCGGGCATAGGTTGTCTTGCCGGTTCCCGGTGGCCCCGAGAGCAGGAGCTTTGTATTCATCTCGCTCCAGCCAAGACCGCCCTTGCGCCAGACCTGGAGATCGTCCTTCAGATCAAGTGCCCATTGCCGGGCTTCACCGTAGCCGGACAATGTTTCGATCCGCAATTGGTGCAGGTTGCTATCGACCGACGGTCCGCTCATAGCCATTCCATCGACATCTGTACTGGTGCGCATCTTTTCAGCAGGCGGCTCAAGTGGTCGAATGATGTCCACGCCCTCGAGAGAGGAGGACGCTTTGCCCGCATCTTTGAAGGCAGCATTCCTGCTTTTCAGCTTGCTCTCCCTGCCGCTGCGACCGTGACGACCAACGCTGTCCTCGTCTCTATCATCCTCGTCGCGGTTTCGCGCCCGGTCACCGAGCGCGGCAAGCGTGGTCAGAATTGTCTCCAGATCGTGCGACGGCCGGATCGACAACGTCAGATCGTCGATGGAAAGGCCCTCAAGGTCGAGTGCCAAGGCTTCCATGCGTTTCAGCGACCGCGTCGGAGCGATCCCGAGGGTGAGATGCAGCAGTTCGGCGAGCAGGGTATCGTCCAGTCCGCCACATTCGAAGACGATGTCGGCCGTCAGTGCCAGAGACGGTGACGGTGCGCTCGATGTTTCATCGACAACGATGACCGGGATTGCCCGATCGAGCAGCGCATCGCCTAGATGCCGCGACAGGACCGCGTGTTCGAAATGGCACGCGCCCCTGCCGCTCAACAGTTTCACGGGGCGGCGCGGCCTTGTCCTCCGATCACTGCTATGCTGTTCCCTGAGAGAGGCACCGTGGTAGACATCGCCAACCTTTACCCGATACGGGAGCAGCAACCCATCCTCCAGCATCTGGGTAAAGCGTCTTTCGAAACGGGGAACAGGCGCTTTGATCAACGCGAAGACGTCGGGCCGAGACAGCAGTCTGCGAAGAGCGGTGATATCAGATAGACTTGATCCGATCGCGCGCGCGACCAGCAATGCAACGGCGACAGGGGCAACACTCGGTGCCGGCACATGCTGACGTACCAGGGCGAGTACGTGTCGCGCCTTTGCTGGCGTTGCTCGGCCTGGCGCGGCGGTCGTGAGACCACCCGCATTGTGATCGGCGCCGTTGTCAGCGTCCGACACATCTCCGCTCGCAATCGTTGACCCCGTATGCGGTCGAACCTGAAGCACGGTGTCGCGGTTAGTCTCGACGTCGAAGAATTCGAGGGCGGGACCGGACCCAGACATCATCGACTTGCGCAGCCGCCGCGCGACCAGTTGGCGATCGTTCATCTGGTGGCCTGTCAGTAGATGCCGGGCTTCGTCGGAAACAGTCCAGACGGTACCGCGCTCCTCGTCGTGGCCGATAAAACGTTCATCCAGCAGTCCAGAAACGGCGGCACTGTTATAGAGATCAAGAACAGCCTGACGGCGGATGCGGGCGAGCAGATATCGGGTGATGCGATCGGTGACGGTTTCCATCATGCACCCTCCCCGTTGTCGACGCTGTGCGCGGATGTGCGCCGCCCGTCGGGCTCTCCGCGATCGATGACATGCGCAAGATACCGGCGATTGCCGGTCAGCCAGTCGTGCACCATGATCGCGGTTGGGTCATCGCGGTCGAAGAGATCGATCAGCCACTTGCGCAGCTGTGGCTGCAGGCTGGAAAGGCTGCGTCCCTTTCGGCGGCCGCACCGGATGACGGTACCGACGATGGTTGCGACGTGTTCGCGGTACTCTTCACTGGCGGTGGGACCCTTGCCGCCGATGATCGGCAGACGGGGCACCTTCGGCTGGGCAGATGGCAACTGCGACACAGTGGTCGGCGAAGCGTGGTGGATCGGAAAGGGCAGAATATTGGAGGGAAGGTTCGTCATGGCAGACGTCTCCTGATCGCGTGTCCGTCGGACAGGCGTTGAATAGGCAGGGTGGGGTGATGGCAGAGCTCGACCGCTAATGCGGAACGGCGCGTGGCGCTTGCGCAAAGCCGATCTGGATCGGCGGCCGCAGTGCGACAGGACTCAGCGTCCCCGGCGGCTCAGGCGTCTGCGCGTTCTCCGACGCCTCATCGCGCAATCGGAAACGCTCTGCGTCTGCCACATCGGCTGCCTTCTTACCGCCGTGGCTCTGGAGGGCCTCGTTCCAGTTTCGCTCGATCCGGGCCTGGAACAGGTTTCGCAGGGTGGCCATGACGTCTCCCGCGCCGGCGACTTCGAGAAGATGATCGAGATGCGACAGCGGCCAGACACCGCCCTCGAGATCAATGCGCTGGTTGTCGGCGTTGAGGATGACGACGCGGACCTCCTTCGCCTGAAGCCGGCGATACTCCTTATAGAGCAAGTCCGGAACGACGAGCGCTGCCGCAAGCATGCGGTTCTTCAGTTCCGCGATCCGCGAGACTTCGTAAGAGCCCAGGCTCCGCTTCACGTCGACCAAATGCGCGACCTCGGTCCTCCGGTTCAGGATCAACAGGTCCGGCGTGTACGTCTTGCGTCCACCACTGTCAGCATCAAGGCTCAGCAACCGGTAGAGTTTAGGATCGTTCATCTCGACCAGTTCCGTCGCCGCCTTTGTTACAGGAAGACGCAGGTTGCCGGTGAGAACGACGAGGTCCGTATTTAGGCTGGCGATCAAGCCGATACCTCGCTCCAGCAGCCGTCCTTCGGCGACCGGCACGGCACGAAGGATGGTGGTGATTTCGGTCATGCCGGCGACGAGAGCCCGGCGAAGCAAATCAGTGGACAGTGCCGGTGCGACGGTCTCGTCGATCAGCGTATCCAGGCGAGACCGCATGGTTTCGATATCAGCGACGGTCGGATAGGCAGGCGCCGTTGTGTTCTGTTTGGTAGGGGTCATGGAATTCTCCTGTTGATTGGAAACAGGATCGCCAGACGCGGCAAATCCGCGGACAAATGTCCGCGCATGCGGAAACAATTTCCGCATCCGATGCCAGCCTTAGCGATCTGACGTCCGGTTAGGACTTGCGAAAGACGAGCGTCGGCACGATGTCGAATGGACGGGTTTCAACAGGAGAGCGGGGAGAAGATACTTCCGGAAGCGAAGCAGATATGGGTCGACATAGCCAGTGGCCTTTCAGCGAAGGTTACAGGTCAGGCCCTCGTTCGATGTTAGCGCATCGGCGGGGGCTGCTAAGTATCTGCAGAACCAGGGGTTTCTGCTGACCCTGTCGACATAGCCCGGAGATTGAGGTCCGGCAAGCCGACAAGAACGCATCCGGAACAGAGAGCTCCGGCATGGTTAACGAGAGACGCGTCGGACCGGAGGCCCAAACGTAAAAAGCCCCGCTCGGTGGCGGGGCTCTTGAAGTCAAGTGCGGTGTCAACTCTAGGCCGCGTGACGCTCGGCAGTCTGCTGATCAGAGTTCATCCGGTTCCTGTGGTCATACCAACTTGTTGACTTGACGCCCTCCGAAGCCTCCTCGACCGATGGCGGCAACTGCCCGACTGGGATCAGACCCTCGATGTCGCTCGTATCCGTCTCATCGACATCTGGCTCGGCGATGAGGTGGGCCTCGATTTCGACGACCGCTTCACCGTGAACCACAAAGCGTAGCAACGGAACGACCTCGTTCTGAAGCCACGGCACGAACGCCCTGCCCTTTGCCCAGTCATCGGCGCCGCCCATCTGGTACAGCAGGTCCTGAACTTTGCGCCAGACGGTGCCCTCGGGAAGCTTAGCGGCCCGCCAGTTCATGTAAGACGTGGCATCGGGCTGCAACGGAGCCCCAATGCTGTTGAGGACGTCGTGGGCATGCCGACAAGGGAGCACGACTTTATCCTGCAGCGGCTTCTTCACGACAGGCTTCTTGTTTGCCAGCGGCTCGAGAGCGAGCTCTACCTGAGTGAGAACGATCTCCAGCATTTTCTGAAGCTGTGCAACGTCCGCGTCGGTTTTTGCCGCGGCGACTTTGCGAAGTCCAGCCACGCCTGCTGTATCGAACGTCGCGTCGCCCTTAGACTTCGGCTTCCTACCGAGCATCTCGCGGACGTCTTTCACCCGGATACGCTCGCCATCTGCCAGCCTGGCGATCACGGCTTCGACCTGCGCCGGCTCGCCTTTGGCCAGCTCGAACATGACCGTCGGCATTACGGCGTGAGCGAGAAGCTGCTCACGATAAGCGGACAGGCGCTCGTGGATCGAGATGTAGTTCCACGCCGAGCGCACGGTATAGTCGGAGAATGTCGCAAGCCACTTTCCGAATGCCTTCTCCGGCACGAGCGGCTTGGCCTCGGCGAACGTGCATCCGAGATCGTAGGCGTGGGCGCCCGACCTCTTGTTGAGCGCGATGATCTTGTCTGCCGCGCGCTGGAGAGCGCTTTTTGCCTCCGGCTCCGTCACGGCGCCGATCGGCGCGTTGGAAACCGGCTTGCCGCGAGCGTCCTTATGGTTGTCCTGATTCATATCAATGACCTTCTTCATGTGTGACCTTTCTTCGTTGTCCAGCTCAACGCTGTACACATATGGTCACCGGAGAAAGACGTGCTGTCAACTCGGCCTCCATTGTCAACACATTGATATTATTTTGTTTATACTGATTTCATTGGGTTTTCTGTTGCTCGCTTTTACCCCTAAATATCCAAAAGTGCGACATTCTGACGCACCTTAAACCTCGCCACAGGGAACTCTTAAACTTCAATCATAGAGAGCATTTTAGAAGGAGCATGCGGCAATTATTTCCGCATTCAACCCGATCGAGAGGCGGATTCCGTTTCCCTCGGCAGACACAAATTCGTTGGCTAAAACTGCCGTGAGCAAGGCATTGCTGCTTGCTAGCACACCGTTAACCATAGCGACCGAATCCAACCATGCCACAGCCGTGGAGGGCCGAAAGCACCTTGTGTTTTCAGCAATCCGGCCTATTTGTGCCTTACGACATTGCTGTCCCGGCACATGTGAGAGTGCAAACGGACCTTTGGCAATTCGTCAAAGCAGCCAGCGGCGGACAAACCGGCTCTCACGGTCCTGCCATCGTTTTCCAAAATCTGATGAACGAAACGATGTGCAGATCGCAAAGGAGAACCTATGTCTGCTGTATCGCTTGTAAAGTCCCCGGTGGCCAAGGCGCCCGATCGAAGTGAAGGTCTTCTGGAGGTGCTCCGCTTTTACGCGGCGCATGAGGGGGAATTTGGGCGCGCCGGTGCCCTGTTGAAGTACGGGCGGTTTTTCCCGCACGTCAACGAGCGTCCAAAGGGATTGCGCATGGGGCCGATGGGCCTGTGCTACTGTAACTGTACGCGAGCGCGTTATCCGTATCTGGCTGACGATCCAGTCCCGTTTCATTACGCGGAGGGCTACGCGCTGGATTCCGAGTTAGGCATTCCCTTTGAGCACGCGTGGCTCGTCGATCTGAACGGCCGCGCGATCGATCTCACCTGGACGGACACGAAGAACGCCGTCTATTTCGGCGTGACCTTCAGCGACGCATTCGTCTATCAGGCGATGAAGGGGACGGGGCTTTTCGGAATTCTCCCCAGCGTCGCGCTGCAAAAAGCCTGTTCGCAAACAGCGCGGCGTTCAAGGCCACGCTCTGGAAGCCAGGCCTTCCGGGACTACCTAGCGGGCGCCTTTGCCAATTCTGACGATCCATCATCCTGGCCGGCCGTCGAAATTTTCGTCGGTCAGCTCGGAGATCGTCGATTTTCACAACGTAAGTTTACCGACCTGCCGAGAGGCTTCTGATGTCAAAAAACGTTCTCTTTTACGCCCGCTACTCCACCGAGCGCCAGAATGAAGTCTCGATCGAGACCCAGATCGACCTCGGCCGCGAGTTCATCGAGGATAAGGGCTGGACGCTGATCGATGTGTTTACTGACCATGCGGTGAGTGGCACCTCCTACACCACGCGCCCCGGCATCCAGGATTTGCTGGTGCGCGCCGGCAAGCGGGATATCGACGTCGTTCTCTGTGTCACCGTCGATCGCGTCTCGCGCGACTCAGAACATGGCAACGGCTTCCTCAAGCGCTTGAGGTTTCAGGACATTGAGCTCTGGACCGTCCATGGTGGTACGGCTGTCACCGATATCGAGATGTCGTTGCGCGTCACCCTTAGCCAGGAACTCATCGAGCAGATCAGGTATCGCACGCGTGAAGGCATGAAGACGGCTGTGCGTAAAGGCAAAGCGACGACCTGCCTAGCATACGGCTATAAGGTAAGGCAGGAATACGACGGCAATGGCGACCGCATTCCTGGCCTACGAGATATTGTGCCCGACCACGCAGACACCGTTCGCTGGATTTTTCAGCAGTATGCGGAGGGCGTATCCCCGCGCGATATCGCCAGGGCTTTAAACAAACAGCGCATTCCCGGACCACGGGGCAAAGCATGGCGTGATACCGCCATCCGCGGGCACGTGACCCGTGGAACCGGTATCCTCAACAACGAAACCTATATCGGCCGCGTTGTCTGGAACCGCCGGCAGTACCGCAAAAACCCGGATACCGAGCGTCGCGTCGCAAGACCTAATACCGATGACAAGTGGGTCGTGAACGAAGATGCCAAACTGCGGATTGTCGATGACGCGCTGTGGGCACGGGTCAAGGCGCGCCAGGCAGAAGTTGGAGACCTTTTCACGCACACCAAGACAAACGCCCTGAATGCGACCCACCGGCCAAGTTATCTGCTGAGCGGTATACTCGAATGTGCCGAATGCGGCGGTCCCTATGCGATTTCAGGTAAAGACCGCTACAGCTGCACCAATCATAAAAAGCAGATTCCAATCGACGACCTCGATGGCGCGTGCTGCCAAAACCAGAAGACGATTCTCAGGTCCGATCTCGAAAGCCGGGTTATCGCCTGCCTTCCAGCAGCATTTCTCCAACTGGGTATTTTCGACAAGGTGTCGGCCGACGTCCTTCAACGGCAGCAGGCAAAGCTCAAGTCAACTCCGTCCCAGAGCCAGCAATTGACCGCAGAGTTGGCAAAGATCGAACAGCAGCAGGCGAGCATTATCCAGCAGATCAGTGATCGTGCGGCGGAAGCCCGCCCTCGCCTGACGGCATTGGATGATTTGCTCGACCGGCTTGAGCTTCAGCGAGAAACGTTTTCAGCTGAACTTGCAAATACGGCACATGTCGAGCCAGATATGTCCGAACGACTTGCCGAACTGCGCAGACAAATCAATCCGGAAGCCGCGCAAAAGATCATGGCGCTCCTGCTATATTTCGTGCGGGACGACGTCGATACCACGACGAAACAGCCCTTCGTGGACATGACCCGCAAGTTTATTCAGAAGGTCGTGATCACTAAAACACCCGGCCATCGCCGGCGGAGCTTTGCGTTCACGGCCGTATTGCATCGATCCTCGCCGCAATGGAAGCTGCGACCATCCTGGAGCAACGCTTGAAGCTTCAGCACGAGTATGACTTCCAGCAGCGCCTGAAGGCTGGCGAGATCGATACGGAGCAGAAACGCAAAAAGCTCCTCGACCGTTATGGTGAGGAGCTTAAAAGCAAATATTTGGAATGGTCGAATTTACAAGTGTCGTTGGTTGCGGGGGCAGGATTTGAACCTGCGGCCTTCAGGTTATGAGCCTGACGAGCTACCGGGCTGCTCCACCCCGCGGAATTGAATTGGGCTACTGTTGCAGCCCGGGTTGTTTGCCGGTCCTCGAAGGCTTTGCCTTTTGCGGTTCGGCGTGGCTGCTCCATCGGCGTGATACGGCAGCCTCTTGTCTCTGTTATCCGGGTTAGTATGGCCAAGCAAAAAGGCCGCTTGAGGGCGGCCCGCTGTTCGGCTGAGCCGGAAGGTGATGAGAAGATATTTTGTTTGGTATTTTCTTGCCTTTAGTAGACCTGGCAGCGACCGACTCTCCCGCGTCTTAAGACGGAGTACCATAGGCGCTGGGGCGTTTCACGGCCGTGTTCGGAATGGGAACGGGTGCAGCCACCCCGCAATAACCACCAGGTCAACTAAGGGCAAGATTTACACCTGCAGTGCAGGTGTAAATCTTGGTTTTTCCTGGCGCAGATGCCTTGTCCTTTTCGCTGAGGCTCAAAGGGGACCTGCGCCGGCCATACTGCAGATCCTTGAAGGAGGACACAGGTGGCAAACCAAGATTTCACACCGCAGTTGCGGGGTAAAACCAAAATGAGAAGCTGGTTCACTCTAGGAGTGATTAGGGATTAGTCGTTAGTGACTAGTCTTTTTTGAACACGTCTTTTTCAAGCTGCTTGAGGCACATCCGGAGCAAAGCTCCGCAAGGCCAAGGGCCGTCGCGCATCGTTGCGCGGCCCGTCCGGAGCGCAGGCCCAAAGGGCCGACAGCGTCAGGACAAAAGACAGCTTGGGATCATTGAAGCGCCATTGGCGCTTCGATGAGCACGAGCAATGAGAACAATCAAGCCAATCGAACGATTAGTACCGGTAAGCTTCATGCATTGCTGCACTTCCACACCCGGCCTATCAACGTGGTCGTCTTCCACGGTTCTCAAGGGAATACTCGTTTTCAGGTTGGTTTCCCGCTTAGATGCCTTCAGCGGTTATCCATTCCATATATAGCTACCCTGCTATGCGGCTGGCGCCACAACAGGTCCACCAGAGATATGTCCATCCCGGTCCTCTCGTACTAGGGACAGATCCTGTCAATATTCCTACACCCACGGCAGATAGGGACCGAACTGTCTCACGACGTTCTGAACCCAGCTCACGTACCGCTTTAATTGGCGAACAGCCAAACCCTTGGGACCTGCTCCAGCCCCAGGATGCGATGAGCCGACATCGAGGTGCCAAACAACCCCGTCGATATGGACTCTTGGGGGTCATCAGCCTGTTATCCCCGGCGTACCTTTTATCCGTTGAGCGATGGCCCTTCCACACGGGACCACCGGATCACTATGACCGACTTTCGTCTCTGCTCGACTTGTCAGTCTCGCAGTCAGGCGGGCTTATGCCATTGCACTCGACGAACGATTTCCGACCGTTCTGAGCCCACCATCGCGCGCCTCCGTTACTCTTTCGGAGGCGACCGCCCCAGTCAAACTACCCACCATACACTGTCCCGGATCCGGATAACGGACCGCGGTTAGACATCCATGACGATAAGGGTGGTATTTCAAGGATGGCTCCACGAGAACTGGCGTCCCCGCTTCAAAGCCTACCACCTATCCTACACATGCCGACACGAATGCCAGTGTAAAGCTATAGTAAAGGTGCACGGGGTCTTTCCGTCTGACCGCAGGAACCCCGCATCTTCACGGGGAATTCAATTTCACTGAGTCTATGCTGGAGACAGCGGGGAAGTCGTTACGCCATTCGTGCAGGTCGGAACTTACCCGACAAGGAATTTCGCTACCTTAGGACCGTTATAGTTACGGCCGCCGTTTACTGGGGCTTCAGTTCAAAGCTTGCACCTCTCCCTTTAACCTTCCAGCACCGGGCAGGCGTCAGGCCCTATACGTCGTTTTGCAACTTCGCAGAGCCCTGTGTTTTTGATAAACAGTCGCTACCCCCTGGTCTGTGCCACCCCATCTCACTTGCGTAAAATGGGGTCACGCTTCTTCCGAAGTTACGCGTGCAATTTGCCGAGTTCCTTCAGCATAGTTCTCTCAAGCGCCTTGGTATACTCTACCTGACCACCTGTGTCGGTTTCGGGTACGGTCTATAATGGTGGAGCTATTTCCTGGAACCGCTCCGCTGCCCACTCAATCCAATAAGAATGAACAACTTGTGCAATCCGTCACTACCACCAGGCCCACGAATATTAACGTGGTTCCCATCGACTACGCATTTCTGCCTCATCTTAGGGGCCGGCTAACCCTGCTCAGATTAACTTTAAGCAGGAACCCTTGGTCTTTCGGCGAGGGAGTCTCTCACTCCCTTTATCGTTACTCATGTCAACATTCGCACTTCCGATACCTCCAGGACCCCTCACAGGTATCCCTTCACAGGCTTACGGAACGCTCCGCTACCACACATATCCTAAGATATGTATCCTCAGCTTCGGTGCATGGCTTTAGCCCCGTTACATTTTCGGCGCAAAACCCCTTATTTAGACCAGTGAGCTGTTACGCTTTCTTTAAATGATGGCTGCTTCTAAGCCAACATCCTGGTTGTTTTGGGAGTCTCACATCCTTTCCCACTTAGCCATGACTTGGGGACCTTAGCTGGAGGTCAGGGTTGTTGCCCTCTTCACGACGGACGTTAGCACCCGCCGTGTGTCTGCCGACTAGTACTTCCGGGTATTCGGAGTTTGGTTAGGATCAGTAAGACGGTGAG